>CAJQGN010000091.1 GCA_905477545.1 uncultured Acidimicrobiales bacterium
TTAACAGATCGTTCGTATGGGGCCTCTATAACACAAAAGAGAGAATTAGAATTTTTACGAGCCCCGTGGGATTTCAGGGCAGAAGTTCCAGGGCTCTGTCGGGAAATATCGAGCGATCATTTCGTACAGATCCGGATCATTTCTTTCGATCCAGTCTCTAGTGTCGTGTGATCTCTTAAAGCCGGCTCGGTCCATGAGGTATCCTTCAACTGTCGTCGCCCAATATTCACCAATCCAATGGGCCATCTCAGCCTCTTCACCGTCTGGCAGGTGCTGATCACCAGGTCTGAAAAGATTTTTTTCAATCGCTTTGTCGGCAAGTTGGTAAATGCGTTCATAAAAATAGGTTTCGTTAATTTGCTCAAAAACCACGTGATTCAGCGTGTGAACCATTTCATGCAAAACTGGATCGCCTCCCCTATCCGGGTTTCCAGGAAAGCAAAGCCATTTTGCATTCGCTGTCATACTGGCGTCGGTGATTCCCTGAGCAAACCCTCCCGGCTCAAATTCGCCTCGATACTCAGGCAACTCAGAAGTGTCTTCGCCATAGAACAAAGAAATACGCACCTTGCTATTCATCAAAACGTCGTGGAATTCAGGCCTAACTGAAGTTTGATAAATAACTGATTTACGAGCTTGCAGCATTGCTTCGTCAGGGACTTCAACTCCCCCGACTATTACTACACCTGCTCCTGCCGTATATTTTTTGTAGTGTTCTAACCCGACAATTACAGGGGCGGCAACTACCTGACTGCCGATATTTAGGTAAGGAAATGGCTGCCAGTGCGACGCATGGCCCGGCCAATCAGTTCGATAGTGGGTGAACCTTCCGTGTTCTACCAATGAGTCCCTTATCGAACCCGTCTCCAACTTCACTCGACATACGGCTTCGCGCCACCGTATGTAATCGGACCATAGAAAGTTTTTTTCACCCCGCCGTTCTTGCTTAAACTGTAACGGCTCATAGCTCGCCAAGTATTTCTCGAAGGCTTCCTGCATCCAAAAAGCTCGTGGTCCTGAGCGAATGCGCGTTCCTCCGCGTGTCACAAAATCGTATGTATTCCGTTGCTCAACTGAATCCACTGCATCTACTAATCCGTCTATAAAGTCATCTGCTGAAATTGCTTCAGCATCAGGGAACTGACCATCGCAGCTAACAGTTGAATCGTACTCATTTGTGCTTTCCTCAAAATCTGAGTCAGCCATTGCTTGAAGCTTCGCTTCGATCTCTTCAGGTGAGGATTCCGCACTCACTAATACGTCATCAGTCACTGTCGGGGGGAAAGTCATCGGAACCGCACCGTCGGCCGAGGAACCGGACGATGATCCAAAAGCAGTTTCGACGCTAGATGAACATGACACTAGTGCTAGCGCACTTACAAATAAAACCCACATACAGCGCACGGTTCACTCCAAAGACAGTCAAGACACTGAGCACGATAACTTTGTGCCTATTAACTGGCACTGGCTGTGGCCAAAAATTGCTACAGAGATGAAAGGGGCTCGGCTGCAACACATGGAAACATTGTGTCCCAAAACATATTTAGTTCTGCCACGTTGCCGCACTTTACCGGAGCTTTACGCCAAGCGTTCAGTAGATGTATTTATGAAAAGATACGGTGTAGCTGGTGAATCTGCCTGTGCCAATTTCGGCAAATTTTGGCATTAATTTGAACAGACTGATTTGGTCTCTGATTACAAGTAATTCCCTATCCCAAAAAAATCCTCGAAAGTAGCTTGAAACAAGGCAAACTGTTGCTATGAGTTCTTGTTTACTTCTCGCACTGGCTGTATTTGGGATCAGCATGTGGGCGAGAAGGCGACCCTCCCCAGATATGCAACAGGATAAGGTCTCTGGAACCCCTATCGAATTAGATGACCCACCCTGGAAGCAACGATTTGAGAAACCCTGGTCTTAGGCCCCTAACTAACTGCGCCAACAGAGACCTAGTGCAGTCATTTAGCTACACAGACCAATTAGATGAAGTGTCAAACACTTGTCAAATTGCTTTCAGGATCGCTTAGCCGCCTACTCCAAAAAGAGTAGCTTCAACTCACCACTGTCATAGCTTCTTTAGCGTCTCTTATCGTCGAGCCGTCCCAGATATTCAGTTCAGTTGAGCTCGGCTTAAGGCTCCACCAGATGAGTGGGATGATTCCGACCCCAGTAAAACTAAGCCAAAGCCACTTGCCGCTTCGACCAACGTCATGAAGGCGGCGAACCCCTAATGCGATCATTGGGACTAGAGCAACTAAAGAATAAATAGCTTCCAATGGGCCCAGGTCATTGCTGTCGAGATTCCAGATTGCTGCCGAGATAGCTCCAAGAATCAAACTCACAAGAAGGTTCACTATCGACGCCGACCAATAGGCCGCACGTGTCGACCTTCCTCGAAAATCTCGGCCACGACTCCACATGTCGATGTAATGCTCTAAAATTCGTTTGTTGCTTGATTCCATCTTAAACCTCTCAGCCTTAGTCACATGGTAGCTCTGCTCAATGGGTTGCATCAAACAAACATCCTTCGATACTCAGAAAGTGCCGGTATCAAAAAGAGTCGGTGAAACCCTGTGTAGATAATTTGAGCCCAACTAGCGATGATGACATAAAGTGCCAACTACCACTCAGATATGGAGATTTCATTGTGACTGCTTTTGTAATTTTTCAGGGCGAGATAACGAATACAGAGGACTATGAGACTTACAAGCCCTTAGCCGGCGCTTCGGTAGCGGCCCATGGTGGTAAGTATTTAGTGCGCGGCGGAAAATTCGTTCATCTTGAAGGTGAGACTCCGAGTTCCAGGACAGTAATTTTGGAGTTCGATTCGATGGAAGCGGCATCGAGTTGGTATGAAAGTTCTGACTATGCAATAGCTAAGCCCATTCGCCAGAAGGCAAGCGAAGGTTCGTTGTACATAATCGAAGGATGAATCTTTGTATCTTCATGAACTGACAAATTAGGCGCATCACATCGAGTAGCTGCTCTCGAGTAAATTTCTTATTACTCTGCCTTTCTAAACAAATCTGAATACCAAAACAAGCTCTCCGCTAACCGCATTAATGTCTACGCGGGCCTCTCATTGGCGTTGGTAGCGCCTACTTTCCATCAAACAAAGGAGTCCGATTGCTGCGGGACAGCAACGCTCACCCTTAGTCTCGCTGCATGTGAGCAGGCCTTTGAAACGCTCAAGCTGAAGCCCTACACAGCGGGCATGTTCGAACAGTTTTAGAGGCAAACTAAAAAACCTCCAACGAAAACTACTGCGTTTTGCTAACTATTTGACTAACTTCCTCTCGAGATGCAGTGTTTGCTGATAGCTAAATGATTGTTTTGAAGATGCTTCTACTTACAGGGGAAATTCCGGAATGTTGCATCACTTTCTGAATTTCCGTATTTGAGTACATCGCTTCGGCAGCACTTTGCAATGCGTCGATATCATCAGTCCACGTCACGGCGACGTGCAAACCCGTTCGGTCTCCTCCAGCAACCATGTCTCCTAACATCTGACCATTTGCTCCAGAACTCATAGCTCCATAAAAAGCATCAGCATTAGATGCGTAAGTAACATCATCGACCCCAGGCCCAGCAGCCATAAGAACCGAACCAAAGGCACCTTCATCAGATCCTCGTTGTTCTCGAATTTTGACCAAACTGCGTCCAATTAGCTCTACGCCAGCTTCACGAGCACTTGGCCCTGCAGCCGCATTTCCTGCACCTAATGCTGCGACAGAAGCAGAAACCGAATCGAAGTACATGGCAACCCCGATAAGGCCAGAGTCAGCACCACCTATAACAGTTTGGCTTACTCTAATTTTTGTGGCGCCATTGCCTTCAAGCGCCGGACGGGCAAGACTATTAAAAACTTTTAAAAACTTTTCGACGTCCACTGCCCTCAATCGATTAGCTACTACATAACTCATTTCTTTCTCCCCTGTTTCACCGTAATCAATTCTTTACATAACGATTTGTAACGTAACAGAAAACAAAAGATCATGTTCTAGCTAACTGAAGGAGCTCTAGCAGTCATACGTGCTGGTCACCTCAGCCATACGACCCATGGTTAGCTCCATAACCACCTTATTTACGCTGCTGCCACTCCGCTGCACGCCGCTTTGCTACGACGTTTGCTCTATCTATAGCAGCAGCATCTAGATGCGGAATTAACGCGTCAACCACTTCCATTGCCTCAGCAGATTTTGCATCTGAGGTCGCAACAATCGCAAGCGTTAAGACTCCTGCCAACGCTTCTTCGAAATCTGCAGGTTCAGTGTCCATTATTCCTTTAACACGCGCTCATGCTCTCAGCTAATGTCATCATAGCCTTCATCACGAGACTAGGTTATTGCTTAAAGCGACGGCACCTGTCAAGTGGCAAACCCAGGAATAGGACTTGTTTGTTGCGCATAGGGAAATTCGTCTACAAATCCTGACAGCATTCGGAACACCTCAGGGTCGCAACAATCATCAGCCAGTTCCTGTGGGAAGAGGTTTTTAATATCGTCCTGAGGGAGGACCATGTAATGGCGAAAATAGTTAGCGATAGATAGGCGCATCCCAGGGCTCAATCGCGGAAAAGCTCCATGCCAAGTGGCGCCATGAAACACGATTAGTGATCCAGCAGGGACCTCCAAAGGTACCGCTAGTTCAACTGCTTCAGGAAAACGCGGGGGTTCCATACGGCGATGCGATCCCGGTACGTAAGCCATGGCTCCATTCTCTTTTGTGTAATCCGTCAGACACCAGTTGGTATTCGCTGTGAGAGCATTACGACCCCATGGGAGAGGTACCGCCATTTGGTCGCAGTGCAATCCAAGGTTACGTCCGTAACCAAACTCGCCTTGCCATTTGATGAAAGCATTGTGACTGCTGAAACGTGTCGCGTTGTTTCCAATCATGTGCCGAATCAGAGCCAACCCAACCGGGTTGATTGCGAGGTCGCGGAATAAACGATCACGGGCACAAAGCTGCTGGACAACAAATTGAGTTGGTTCTCCACTATCTCCACTAAATCGGGCGATGACGTTTTCATCTGGGCTCATAGTGAGTGGAATATCTGGTCCTGCGTTCAAGTCGAATCCGCATCCAACAATTTGTTCGGCTTCGCTCAGGAGACGATCACGAATAGCTTTTATTGTCTCAGGTTGCACACCAGTTTTCTCGGGCGGCACTACACACAGGCCGTCAACTTCTAGCTGGAGGACAAAACTTTCTAGCCCGAGCTCTTGAACTTCCCAGCTCATACGGGTCTCTAACGCCGCTGCTTTCATAGCCTGAAACTAGTTGATCTGCTTCGAAGGTGCCTTCTTGCCTTCATAAAGTCGTTGATTGATCGTCGAAGATCAGATCGTTAGCCCTCGGCTTAAAGCAACTAATCAGTTATCTCAACAACGCATAAATCTTTATTCCCAGGATCTGTGCACGGCGGTCTTCGTAAATCTTGATGAACCCCGTTCAACGGTCTAGCGCTTTCAACTGAGAAAATTATCCCACCCTATTGGTATCGACCCTTTCGGTCCTATGACCACCAACCGGTTACCCTCAGGTGATTTTCCTCGGTCTGCTAAAGCGCGCAACTCCCAACTTCGCCCAACTAATTGAAATACCATCGGGATGCGAGGGGCTTCAGCAAGCCGGACGATGCCTTTTACCCGCTGAATATTTGAGGGTAAGTTCTCTATTAAGGTTTCAAGATTCTCTCTCAGTATGGGTTGAGCTGATTCGTGAGTTCGTGACTCAAACTTTCCCATATGGCCAGCAGCGCTAGCTGTTCGGAGTATTTCTCGACCGAACAAAAGATCAAGATCTGCCTTCGCCTTGTTCGCATAAACCAGAAGAGCATTTGGGTTTAACTCGCTTAATTCGACATTCACGCTCGCCAACGTGTCACACAGATCGATTTTATTAATCACGATTACGTCAGCTGCTCGTATTTGACTCGCAACCGTTTGCCCGATTAGCGGGTCAGCAATCTGTTCAATCAGCCTCACTGAATCAACTACTACGACTACAGCGTCAAGAGCTAAACCAGGACTATGTCCATGTGCGGCTATCGCGCTTGGATCAGCCACCCCACTTGCTTCGATCACCAACCGGGTAGGTCTCGGCAAAAGAGATAATACTGATTCCAATGCAGCAGCGAAACCGTCAACGAGAGAACAGCAGATACACCCATTCGTCAAACTAATAGTGTTTTCATTACTGGAATCGATCAAAGTTTCATCGATGTTAATTTCTCCGAAGTCGTTAACCATCACAGCGACGCGTTCAGAAGCTTCACGCAAAATATGATTGACAAGTGTGGTTTTGCCGGCTCCAAGATACCCACCGATGACTGACACTTCTATCAAGTCTTCAGAGAGCTTCATTTTGCCTTACTTCGAACTCGCAACGTGCGGAGTTCCTCCTACTACAGTGCCCCAGACCGCAATGTTTTTCAGTTCTTTGGGGCTGACTTCAAAGGGGTCTTTCTCTAGTACGGCAAAGTCAGCGAGTTTGCCTGCTTCTAGAGAGCCAATGTCGTGGTCTAATTTAAGTTGATGTGCTGCGCCGAGGGTGCAGGCTTCAAGCGCTTTAGCAACACTTATCCGCTCCTCAGGGCCTAGTACTCTACCAGAAGCGGTAAGGCGGTTCACAGCTGACCACGCGGTGTGAAGTTGGCTCATCGGGGTAATCGGAGCGTCGCTGTGGACAGAAAAAACTACCCCTTCGCGTTCAGCAGTCGCGCATGCGTCCATTCGCGCCGCACGTTCTTCACCAATGGTGACGGCTGCGTGCTGGTCGCCCCAGTGAAAGATATGGTTGCTAAAAATATTTGCGTTTATTCCAAGTGAGGCCATTTTTTTGTATTGGGCTGTCGTAGTCATCTGAGAGTGTTGGACTGTATGTCGGTGGTCCCACCGAGGGTGTCGTTGAAGGGCTAGGTCTACAGCGTCAATGAAAACTTGTGTTGCCTCATCGCCATTGCAGTGACAATGAACTGTAAGGCCAGCTTCGTGGTAACCGCTAACGATGTCGGCGAGTTGTTCGGGGGGAATCAGCCACAATCCATTTCCCGGGTGACCCGGTGGTGGATTTACATAATGAGGCCATGAAATACGGGCGGTAAAACCCTGTATGGACCCGTCAAGGACCAGCTTCACTATCCCGAACCTGAGCTTGGCGGTTTCTTCTTCGTCGCGCAGCCTCACCGCAAGAGACACTATTGGGTTTGAGTTTTTCTTGTTTAAGTTCGAATCGGAGTGTCCGACGGCTACCACTACTCGTGCAGGGTAATCGTCGTGACTGGTAGCTTCATGCCAAGCTTCGAGCTGGCCTTCCATTGTCAAGCGGGTGGTTCCCAGATCGGCAATAGTTGTGACCCCGCAATTACGTGCTTCTCGCGCATAGTTCCATTTAGCGTTGGAGGACATCATGGCAACTCCGATGGCTGACAAACCATCCTGAGCCAGTGACATTGCCGCAGGTTCCTGAAGTTCGCCGTTTGGTTCTCCGTCAGTGTCTCTAGCTACACCTGGCGTTGGGGTATAGCGATCTATACTAGATCGGTCCATCATCGCTGAGTTCACTGTTGCTAGATGCCCACTCGCGTGGAACACGAAAATTGGGCGCGTGGCCGAAATTTGATCTAAGTGTTTCGCAACGAGACGTTCACCGTCCAGAAATATTGGGTCAAGGCCCCATGCGACTAATGTCTGATTTGGATCCTTGAGTTCGCGTTCACACTCAGCCAGCCGATCTACTACTGCTGCGATAGTTTGACATCCTGACCAGGTATGTCCGAGCGGGTCAGGACGGTCATAAAATCCGACGTATGGGAATTCCCAAACAGCGCCCGCCATGACATGGCTATGAGCTTCCACGAACCCTGGCATCAAAACATAATCCTCGAACTGTTCATCGAGTTCGTAATCTCCCCACTGTGCGAGATCTTCGACTGTGCCGACGCCAAGAATTCGGTCACCTTGCACGGCAATTGCCTGGGCTACGGGCACCGCAGGGTTCATAGTGATGATTTTCTTTCCAGTGAAAATCGTGACTTTTGCATCGCTCACAAGCGAGCTCCTAGACCATCGTCGCTACCAATTACGAAGTGTAATAGGAATGTTTAAGTTCACTTAAATACGGCCAATCACAAAAATCAAAACTAGTGCTATCTAAGGCATAAGATTTCGACAAGACCACGCAAGCCAGTTACATGCTCTTAGGAACTCTTGATGTAACCAAGCCAAAATATCTCGAATAGTCCCGGCTAATCTTTCGGTGCTGTGGGCCATCCTGGGACGCCTTGGTCTCTTTGGACTCCACATGAGTTTAGAAGTCCGCTTACTAGTCGATACTGCAGAGCCGAGGCCATGAACTCTAAAATATCTGAAACGGAGAAGTGACTATTGAGTTGCGCCCATGTGCTGTCTGTTACACAGTCGTCAGCGTATAGGTCATCAACCATCGCCAGTAACGCACCTTCGTCTTCCTCCCAAAGAAAGTTACCGGAAGGTCTGGTTAACCAATAGATCTCGCTTTCGGTAAGCCCAACCTCAATCCCAAAGAGGGTGTGTTGACCAAATTCGTAGACTGATTGGCAGTTCCATCCCATGCGTAGGATGACCATTTCCCGAAGGCGCGGATCTACAGATCCCTTGAAAAGTAGTTGTCGAGAGAATCGTCCCACTCCGGTAGAAACCATTTCGTTATGAGCGAGGGTTGCGGTGACGTTTATGGCGTTCACCACCGAATCTTTCATTGCTTCTTTAGCTGCTTCAAGCGCGCTGGGTAAAGGTTCAACGCGAGGTGTGCTGGGGCGAGAGGACATAGATCAATTATTAGCGCACCTTTCCCAGTTCTATTACACGATCAATACATTCGCTATCTAAAACTACGGTTAATGACTTCTAAGGCGATCTATTTAATATGGGAGTTGGGCAAGGCTTCGGTGCGGCTAGACGATACTCACCATCTATCGAACTCCCTTACTTTGATACGCAAGCTATCTTAAAGTTTTGCAACTGAGCACCTGATTCACCACGAGCCTTGGCGGGATCACTACTCGCCGAGGAACAAGATTGCAGTAGCGGAGAGTCTCCACATATATCTATGAGGTCTAAGCCATGAAATATTTTTGGATAGCTTCACGCGCTGACACATCAGTCATTACTGGCTGGGCTCGCATGTCGCAGACAGCTGCCCAAGCAAGTTGAAACGCGGCAAATTTCGTGGCGTCATTTGTTTCTACGATCATTGTTCCGGTTGCTTCGCCCAGGCAGTGCCAACGCCCAATAAGTTCAACACCGTGGTCGTCCAACAATGATTGGAGTTGTTCTTGGGTGAATGTCCCGAAGGCGGTGAGCGCATCGCGCCTACTGGCTTGAAATACTGAATAGTCAATTTGAAAAAGTAATGGGCTATCTCCTTAATTGAGAAACCGAAGCCATAGGCGACTTCGTTAGAAAATAACGTAGCCCAATACCTAATCAGATATTTTGTTCTTAATGCTCGCTTTAGATATCTCTTGGTTCTAGGTGGGTGAAAGTTGGTGCACCAGCCATGAATGGGCCAATGAGGTCAAGCATGCCCGTTTCCATTCTCCATCCTAAATAAGCCTCTTGGTTGGCTCGCGCATCAAACTCTTCCAAAAGGATTATGTCGTCTTGGTTATCGGCATCTACATAGACGTCCACTAGTTGAACGCCTTCAAACGCTCGGGTGTCAACAAGGGCTTCTTTCAACACGCTCAGAAACTCTTCGCCTTTACCTTCTTTGCAGGGAAACTTCACTACCACATGATGAGACATTGTTATCTACCTATCGGTCTAGGCAAGCCAAACGACTTACCTTCACGAAACTACCGTTAATATTCTGGCTTGCCTGGCCGTCGCGCAACACATTTGAGGCCGTGACAGCGCGTCATCATCTGATTCGCTTTGTCGGAACTACAGATACACCAAGACTTTTCATCTGGTGCTGTAGTCAACAATAAGTTGGCCGTATCGATCTTGGAGCTGTTCCGGAGATCGCGCTGGAACCATTACCTGAGTAACACCAACTTCAATAAGCTGCTCTAAATGTTCGCGATCCCCGGTTGAGGTGGTCCACAACTCGATAGCTAAAGGGTCTCGGCCCGCATCGTCGGCATATTTCTTTACCGCTGAGTAAAGCGCCTCAAGTGTTTCGACTGGTCGTTCCGCCGGAAAGAAAACGTCTCCTAACTCTCCGGCTCTTCGCGCAGCACGATCTGAATGTCCGCCGACCAGTATTGGTATCGCACTTTGGCTTGGCTTGGGTTGACAATACACAGGAGGAAAATCAACGAATTCACCGTGAAATTCAGCTTCTGTATCTGACCAAAGGACACGAAGAGCACGAAGATACTCATCAGTTCGGGCTCCACGGGCTTCAAATGGAACACCTAACGCATCGAATTCTTCTCGTAGCCATCCTGATCCAATACCAAGATCTAATCGTCCGTTGCTAAGCCGATCGAGGCTTGCAATCTCCTTAGCCGCAACAACAGGGTTACGTTGAGGAAGAATAAGAATTCCTGTTGCTAGGCGAATCTTGGTCGTCACAGCGGCCGCGAATGCAAGCCAGATCAAGGGATCAGCGATGTCGAGTTGGCTCGCCCCCTTAAACAGGCGACCTCCTTCGTCGTATGGGTAAGTGGATGCGTATTCAACCGGTACGACTGCATGTTCTGCGACCCAAATAGAATGAAACCCAACTTCTTCAGCGGCACGTGCTAGTTCTGCCACCGCAGCCCCTTCGACATTTCCCATTAAATTCGCCGCCATTAAACCGAACTTCATACTGTGCACTTCCCATTGGCTCTGAGTGATTCCTGATTTCAACATACATGATAGAGCTCGCAGCTTCCGGAGGAAGTTTGAGCGCGATAGACGACAACAGCACCGAGGTTTTTCGGCTTTCAAGCCACAGGTCGAAATTTAAGCACAAGCCATAAGCGTCTACAGCAAGAAAATATTTACTTGGACGTTTTATTATTTCGATGCGCATAACTGTGTCAAGACCATCGTTAAAGAGCTACTAGCGCCCATCTTTTGCCGCACCTACCATGAAAGGGTCAGACAATTCCTGGCAACCTTCACAAGGAACGTAGACATTTCAGATTGATAGACGAGATCAACTTAGGCAACACAGCATTACTTAGCTTCCAGTGTCATCAACTTTCAGAACGCTTGGACCAACAGGCACCAGACCGAGGCAAAAACTCCTAACAAAAAGAACCGTCTGATCTCCTCGAGCATGAGGATGAATCGGTCTGCGAACTCTCCATCAGGCCGAAGAATCTGGACTCACAACTCGGCTGTCTGAATCAGCCAGACGGCGCGCTCCAACGCACTGCGACGCCAGCATCTAACTTACGCCCATCTCTGGACTCAAGAACCAAAGGCCGACCAGTAATCTGAGCACCACTAGAATTGTGCAACACCCTAGATACCGCTGACACCGCTTCAGTCGAACCAAACCCAGGGGTGTGGCAACTAAACAAAAGAAATCGGCCACTCGGGACCACCAAATTGACACTCTGGTTTTGGGTGTTGGTAGGCCCTCCAACCGATACCCCGAGTAGTTCACCGCATAGTTCTAATAATGATCCGAGATGCTGCTTAAACTTAAACGGTTGACCATTCGGCCCATGACCATATGTCGGTGGATCAGCAATCACACCATCGTAATAGTTCCCACGCCGGCACTCACGCTCTATGAACTTCATGGCGTCCTCTACAAGCCAACGAATAGGTAGATCCCCAAGCCCCGATGCCTCGGCATTTCTCTTTGCCCACGCCACAGTTGGTCCCGATGAATCGACGTGGGTCACTTCAGCGCCCGCTATCGCAGCGGCGAGGCTGGCGGCGCCTGTGTAGGCAAAGAGATTCAGAACGCGAGGGCGGGCGGAAGGCAGCCTGCTGCCGCATTGACTAACCTGTTTCGCAATCCAGTCCCAGTTGCATGCTTGTTCGGGAAACAACCCAATGTTTCCTGAAGCTCCAAGCTGCATCAACAGGTGACTGCCTTCGTGGCGAACTGACCATGGCATCGCTCCGACATCAGCAGGCAAGGTACGAGATGTTACCTTGCTCCATCGACCCTTGCCATTTCGATCAACGTCAAAGCGGGCCGAGGCTTTTTCCCACAAACTAGGATGTGCGATTGCGACACCGTCGGCAGCCGGACTAGGCCGATCCAACAGTTCTGTGCCAAAACGCTCGAGTTTTCGTCCAGCACCGAAATCAATCAACTCGTACTGGCTGAGTTCAAACACTGAATACACACTGCCCCTGCTCAAAATGACAATAGACCATGTCAACAGCCATTGTCGGACGGTACTCGGCGGAACGCTTGTCTTGCAAGCAGCAATTGACCAGTTTCAACGCACATCAAGTCCGTTGAGGAACCATTAGGGATTCCCAGGGTTGGACCGTGTAGGGGCATAAGATTCAGTCACTCTATTATTCTGCGTGCATCAGGTAATTGGCTGCCTATATCGTTTCGCGCACGCGTTCTCAGTCTTGTACTTTCTTGTCATCTGGCGAGCGCCCGGTATTTTGTTCTTGGCGCTGGCTAGCACCACAAAGCGCTGCAACTTCATTGACGACAGTAGCCTTGATAACTTGTCATTCTGTGAGCAGAAACTTTTGCTAGAAACCCAGGTAGCTTTCAAGGGTTTCATGGAAGTGACGAATCCGACTTTCTTGATATGCCGCCAAAGTCAACGACCCGCGTTTGTTCGCCTGTAAGCCCCGCTGAATCCGGATCAAGTTATCTGTGTCTTGGTCAACGACCATTCCCGCACCCCCTAGAACCGGAGCGTTGCTCCATGAATCTTGAAGGGTGAGTTTCACTGTAGGAGGTGGAGGCGGTGGGTCTCCCTCATCTGGTTTAGCAAACAGCAACATTATTTCCATGATGCAGCTGTGTGGATCATTTCCGTTAGGTCGAAAGCGGTAACAAATCGGTACCCCTTGTCCTGCCCATGGAACAAGATTTGGAAATAAGAAGTACTCGATGGCATCAAGAGTTTCAGAAGTTGATAGAGCGCTCATGTCTGCTCGAGCTGATGCCCCCAGTTTTTCTCTGGCTCGCTCCGCTAAAAGATCGCGTACACGGTCTCCTTCTTGAGCAACGATCTGTTCTCCTCCGTGGAAGGGAACGTCGCGTTGCATTTTGCGGATGGTTTCCTCAGCGGGAACGTTACCCAAGTTTGGGCTAGGGATTCCTTCCAAAGTGATCATCCGGTTGACGTGACGTGAACCGGGAAAGATGTCATATTGTGTGTTGGCATCAGCGACATAAGCAGCTGTTTGAGGATGCGTTACTCCGATATGGAAACTCTCAATGAACGCTTCGAGTGCAAGTTTCCAATTGCAGGGCATCACCTTTTCAACGTGGGCGGCTTTCCAACGATCTTCAAGTGGGAAGTACTTAAACTCATCGTCAAGGACCTCGATATAGCTATCGAATGGTTCGCAATCCGCATCAAAGTTAATGAAAACAAACCCGCCCCAAAAACCTATTTGCGCCTCTGGAAGACAAAATTCTTGGGGGACAACATCCGGAAAATCCCAACTATTTGGAACATGCACGAGCTGGCCTTCTAAATCCCATGTAAAGCCATGAAAAGGACACCTAAACCTTTGAACGTTTCCTCCTTCACTACGCAGTTGCGTGCCACGGTGAAGACAGGAATTGATATACGCACGCACATCATGAGCTTCTGCACCGGTTCTGACGACTATGACTGATTCGGTAGCTACTTCGTACACCACATGATCGCCTACGATTTTCAGCTCTTCAAGCCGACAAGCCATCTGCCAT
>CAJQGN010000092.1 GCA_905477545.1 uncultured Acidimicrobiales bacterium
CAAGTTCCTTCGAGAACTGATCTCGATCATCGGAGGAAATATCTTTATCTTTTTCTAATGCGTCAAGATCTTGTCTCGCCGAGCGGCGCAGATTACGAACAGCGACACGTCCCTCTTCCGCCATCTGTTTTACCACCCGAACCAAATCGCGGCGACGGTCTTCTGTCAGCGGAGGAAACACCAACCGCAAAATTTCGCCATCGTTACTGGGATTGATTCCTAAATCTGATTCCATAATCGCACGAGAAATTACATCAATTGATCCACGGTCGAAAGGCTGAATCACCAAAACCCTGGCCTCTGGAACCGAAAATCCAGCTAATTGCTGCAACGGTACATCAGCACCATAGTAATTAACTTTCAACTTTTCTACCAATGCTGGGGTGGCCCTGCCCGTTCTTATAGTCGAGAAATGCCCCTGGGCATGCACAACTGCTCGCCCCATACGCTCATGGGCGTCATCACAAACTTCCTGCGCAAATTCGCTCACTTGACCAGCGTACCTATCTCCGCGCCTTCCAAGATGGATCTGAAATTTCCGCGAACCATTAAGTCAAACACCACGATCGGTGTCTGGTTGTCTTTACATACTGAAATAGCAGCGCTATCCATCACAGCTAACTCTTTCGAAAGGACCTCCAGAAACGAGATATTATTTAAAAGCGTCGCATTTGTGTCGACTTTGGGGTCAGCCGTGTACACCCCATTCACGCCTGAATGAGTGCCTTTCAACACAACATCAGCACCAATTTCTACTGCTCTAAGAGCGGCAGCAGTATCAGTAGTGAAAAATGGATTGCCAGTCCCAGCTGCGAAAATTACTACTCGTCCTTTTTCTAAATGTCGAACTGCCCGTCTGCGAATGTATGGCTCTGCGATTTGAGCCATACCGATCGCAGTCATTACACGGGTAGGTACATCCACTCGTTCCAAAGCATCCTGCAACGCAATCGCGTTTATTACGGTCGCCAACATCCCCATGTGATCTGATTGTGCTCTATCCATACCACCGTCAGAACCAGCCATACCGCGCCAGATATTGCCACCACCAACAACGATTGCAATGTCAATTTGTTGGTGCACCTCTGCAATCTCCTCGGCTAAGCCGCGAAGAACAGCAGCGCTGATGTTGTTTCCGGAAGGCTCTGCCAGGGCTTCACCTGAAAGTTTCAGCACTACGCGTTTCCAAGGGCTCTTACCCTCCCAGCGCCGAACGTTTTCAGTCATATCAACTTCCGATTTCCACCTGGCTAAAGCGATTGATAGAGGCTCCCGCTAACAAGTCAACAATAGTTTTTTTCTCATCTTTTATGAATTTCTGTTCGAGTAAAGCATTATCCCTGAAGAAACCGTTCATCCTGCCATCTACAATCTTTCCTAAAGCAGCTTCTGGTTTACCTTCGTTTCGGCTCATAACTTCAAGGGTGTCTCGTTCCGCAGCCAAGATCTCCGCCGGGATATCGCCCCGGCTGAGGTACGGTGGGCGGCTACTCGCAATATGCAACGCTATATCATGGGCTATTTGTTCGTCCCCGTCTTGGATTTCGACTAAGACTGCGTTGACTCCACGACCGTTTTGTTGGTGCACGTAAGCATCAAGCGTGGCACCACTCGCAGCCTCGAAACGAACAACCCTGCCGATATCAATGTTCTCTTTGAGCGATAACTTTAAATCTTCAAGATCCTTAGATTTTTCTTCTACAGCACCCTCGCCGCGGGTGATCACCGCAGAGAGCAAGCTTTCAACTAGTTGGGTAAAGTCTTCGGATTTGGCTACAAAGTCGGTCTCACATTTTAGTTCAACAATTGCGGCGACTCCACCTTCGACTCGAGCCCCCACAATGCCTTCGCTATTATCGCGGTCAGACCTAGAAGCAGATTTGGCGAGCCCTTTTTCTCTCAACCATTGCGCTCCTAGTTCTGCGTCGCCGCCATTTTCAACCAATGCCTTTTTAGCATCCATCATGCCCGCGCCAGTTAACTGACGAAGAGCTTGAACATCTTTAGCAGTGAATTCAGCCATTTCTAAAGGTATACCTCTATCTAGGGAATACATGAATATACGTTTTAATTATTCGGGTCTTACGCTAACTAATTCAACTCGCTGGTTGCTCGTCAGAATCAGGTGGAACTGAAACAACTTCATCTACAGCTTGATTGGCCGCTGATTGTGCGGCAACAACTTCAGTAGCTTTTGCTGCTTGCTCCGCTGCGATACGTGCCTCTCGAGCGGCAGCTTGAGCCATAGCTTCTTGCTCGCTTTCGGCTTGCTGGTTTGCTACCCGAGCCTCCTGTTCCGGAGTGCGCTCGCCCGATACGGGTACAACAATTCCCTTACTTTGAGCTATGTAACGACCTTCGCGAACAGCATCCGATATCACTCTCGATAAGAGTTCAGTACTACGAATCGCATCATCATTTCCAGGAATAACAAAGTCAATTTGATCTGGATCACTATTTGAATCTGCTACTGCAACAACCGGAAGTTTAAGTCTGTTAGCCTCTGCAACTGCAATGTGCTCTTTTGGCGTGTCCAAAACAAAAATAGCGCTAGGAAGCTTCTCCATGTGGCGGAGCCCATTTAAATTAAGCTGCAACTTATCGAGTTCTCGCCTTAGAAGCAGCGCCTCTTTCTTTGGCATGCTTTCAAAATCTCCAGCTTCAAGCATTCGTTCATACTCAAGCATTTTCTCTACACGGCCGCGAATAGTCCGAAAGTTAGTGAGCATTCCACCTAGCCAGCGTTGATTAACGAATGGCATACCACAGGCTCGAGCGAATGTTTCGATTGGGTCTTGAGCTTGCTTTTTTGTTCCGACGAAAAGAACGGTGCCTCCCTTGGAAACCGTATCCCGAACGTAGGTATAAGCCTGGTCTATCAAAGTTATGGTTTGTTGCAGATCAATAATGTAAATACCATTTCGTTCGCCCCATAGGTACCGACCCATTTTTGGGTTCCAGCGACGAGTTTGGTGTCCAAAATGAACTCCCGCTTTCAGCAGGTCAGTCATGGTTACAACAGCAGCCATTACGATGTCTCCTCCCCACGGTTAGTTTGCTTTGTCGAGAATGACACTGCCAAATGTTGGGCAGCGACCGTGAGGTCACCTCGACTGTTTAGTAGTAGATAAAAAATCTTGGAATGCGTCATAAGTGTAGCCAGTGAACGCCCTAATCGACACAGAGAACTCCCTCCAAAAAATATTCAATCCGCTTCTAATGATCCAGACCGAAAACCCAAGAGTTAAATCATGCGCGCGGGTGCGACATTTGATGAACTTTTTTTAAGCGTTCACGACTCACATGAGTGTAAAGCTGAGTTGTGCTTAGATCTGAATGACCCAAGAGTTCCTGAACTACTCTCAAGTCTGCACCACCATCTAAAAGGTGCGTGGCATAGGTATGCCGAAGGGCGTGCGGGTGCGTTGGCTCAAGCGACCGGCGGTCAATGACACGCCGCACATCTCGCGTTGTTAAACGATTACCGCGTCTGTTTACAAAAAGTGCCTTCGGGTCTGACGAGCCTTTGACAAAGTCGAGTTCAAATGCTTTCTTGCCTCCACCTAACCACGCATCCATAAGACGTTGGGCTGGTTTGCTGGTTGGGACCCGTCTCATCTTCGAACCTTTACCAACAACATCTATGCAGTCTGCGTGGCGTTCAACTTCACTTTCGTTAGTGCTGCATAGCTCAGCCACCCGAAGCCCACTGCCATAAAGAAGCTCGACTAGGAGACGATCACGTAACTCGAGCGAGCTAGTCGGTTCTAGCTCATCAGATATTAGTGATCTCAATTCTTTTTCTTTTAAAACTTCTGGCAATCGTCCCAAACCCTTTGGAGCACTTAATCCTGCCGTTGGATCTAGCGCAATTATTCCTGATTGATGCAACCAGCCAAAATAACGGCGAAGTGACGAAGCCTTTCGAGATATTGAACGTCGTTCCAATCCACGCGTTCCCATAAACGCTATGTACCGGCGAACATGCAGTCGTTGAATTTTCGCTGGCTCACTAATATTTGCCCTTTCAGCCCAAGCAACGAATTGATCTACATCTAGCCGGTATGCCTTCAGCGTCGACTCCGACGCAGCTGTCAGGCTCAGAATGAAATCAGGTAGCTCCCAAAAATCTTTCGACACACTATCGAAGGTACAGATCTATGCCGCTACTCACCAGCTAGTTCTTTGTTCAAAGCGCCTAATTGTGGTCCCCGAAGGGCATACTTCTCCGATGGGCTACAACCCGTATAGAAAACAAAAAGCCAGTTTGGCAGACTATTCTCTGATCGCTGCAGCGTGTATCACAGCCTCAGCACTCATCATCTGGGGATTTTGGGGGTAAGAGATCAAAGTGGTTTTTAAACTGGAACCTGAAGACGGACATGAGGTTAGACGCATTCAGCCTTATCAAGCGAACAAAACCTACCTCTGTCCTGGATGTAACCGAGAGATCCCTCCAGGTTTAGGTCACATGGTCGCGATTCCATTAGACGCACCTGATTTACGGCGGCATTGGCATTACGGATGCTGGGAAGCGCGCCGAAGAAGAAAGCCGCTATCTTAATTATTGCTAAGAACAGAAGAGTGATCCAGTTTACTAACGGTTCTTAAATCTCCTAGTGCATTAACATTGAGCTATTCAAAGCTCTGTCTAGTACCGCTTCTCTTTCACCCGAGCTTTTTTACCAATGCGATCTCTTAGGTAGTAGAGCTTGGCTCGCCGAACGTCACCAACTGCTATTCTTTCGATTTTGGCCAGGGTCGGAGCATGTAAGGGAAAAGTTCGCTCGACTCCAACACCAAAGCTGAGTTTACGAACAGTGAAAGTTTCTCTAATGCCCGAATTTTTTCGCGCTATTACGTAGCCTTCAAAAATTTGTGTTCTCTCGCGGCTACCTTCGACCACGCGTACATGGACTTTGACCGTATCTCCTGGCTTAAAGTCAGGGTGGTCTTCACGAAGTTGTAGTTTGTCAACAAAGTCGGTGCTGTGCATGGCGCACTTGCTCCTGAGATCTCAATGGTTTCGAACTTCGAAACCCGGGGGGCGATAGACATAGAAAAATCTATAGTCTTTTTTCACATAGAAGAACGCGTCTTTTAATGCGAGTCACAATACTACCTGAAGATCAGCAAGAAAAGAAGCGGGGGTCGATCTCAATTTCAAATTCAGCCATCCACTCAATTTCGAAATTTTTCACACCTCGAATTTCAAGTAAGTCTGGTCTCCGGGCTGCTGTCATTGCAATAGACACGGATTTGCGCCATCGTCGAATTTTTTCATGATCACCGCTTACGAGAATTTCCGGAACTTCCAGACCTTCAAAAATTGCAGGTCGAGTCCAATGTGGATATTCAAGTAGTCCATCTGAAAATGTTTCATCTTTAGGGGAAGCATCATTATTTAAAACCCCAGGTATCAGACGGACAACAGCTTCGACTATCGCCATGGCAGCAAATTCTCCGCCAGCCAGGATCATATCTCCAATAGACATTTCATCATCTACTAAATGGCTACGGATTCTTTCATCTACCCCCTCATAACGGCCACATAAGAGACTAAAACCATCGAGCTTCGAAAGCTCATTAGCTTTCGCTTGATCAAAGGCTTTGCCGCCTGGGCCCAAAAGAATTAGTGGCCTCGGGGGTGAAACCACTTCCACAGCAGCAAATACCGGTTCCGGTTTCAACACCATGCCTGGACCACCGCCAAAAGGGCTGTCGTCTACAGTTCGGTGTTTATCGGTAGTCGCCATCCTCAGGTCTTGACTTCGAAGGTCCACGAGTCCAGACTTTCTGGCCCGCCCCAGGATGCTGAGGTCACTCATCTGGTCTATCTGGTCAGGAAAAATACTGAAAATATCGATTCGCATACTAATTCCCAAGATCGAAAAGACCAGTTGGTACATCCACCGAAATAACACCGTTCGCAAACTCCACTACGAATGTCAATGGTATTAGTGATCCACTATCCAACTCTAACAAGTCTGACGCAGGGTTAGAAAGTACTGCCACCACTGTGCCACGATCGGTGCCGTCCACTTCCTGAACTGGGGCGCCCATAAGTTCATGTATCCAAAGCTCATCACTGTCGTGAATTGGAGGCGCCAAAAGTATAAATCCACGCAACTCGTCTGCGGCGTCTTTTGTGTCTACCCCTTCAAAGTGAACAATCCAATTATCTTGGTGCGGACGGGAGGCAACAACAGTTAGATTTCTTTCATGAGTCGACAAGGAACTGCCACAATCAAGTCGCTCGAAACGGTTCGTTACTAACTTGACGAGAACATCACCCATTAAACCATGAGCTCGTTTAATTGATCCGATTTCTAACAGTTGGCAAATATTACCACTCATCGAACTAACCAATTCCGTCAATCGCTGAAATCGACCTCAACCTCAACTCCGTCTTTGACAGCCGCGGCGCGAACCAAAGTACGTATTGAATTTGCGACTCGACCGCGCTTTCCGATGACTCTGCCGATGTCTTCAGAACTTACTTTTGCCATAAGGCTAATTTTCGTATCAGATTCTTCGATTTCGAGTTCAACTTGATCGGGATGTTCAACCAATTGAGCAATCAGATACAGGAGAACTTCTTCAGCCGTCGTGCCCTCTTGTTCGCTCACGATTCGTCCTTTGTGTCGTCTTCCGGTGCTTCTTCGACTACCTCAGCCTCGGTGGGAGTCTCTTCAACAGCTTCTTCGACGTTTTCAGTCTTAGCTTCTTCCTTAGCAGCCGCAGGCTTTACAGGCTGTGCCCCTTCTTTTGCCGCTGGTGGTACAGGAGGCACAAATTCTTCACCTTTGAACTGAGCCATCGCACCAGAAATAGTTAACAGTTTTTGCACGGCCTCGCTTGGTTGAGCGCCCACACTCAGCCAGTGGACCGCACGATCGTTGTCGATTTGAACACCAGAAGGTTCTAAACGCGGTTGGTAAGTGCCAAGAATCTCTATGAAACGCCCATCTCTAGGAGATCGGCTATCTGCTGCAACTACTCGATAGGTAGGTTGCTTTTTTTTACCCATCCGCATCAGGCGAAGTCGTACGGCCATGGTTCTCCGGGTTTCTCTCTCATCATCAGGGGATTGGACAGTTACTCAACGGTACCTACTTACAAGAAGTTGGTGGAGCAACTCTAAGCGTTGGCCAATGGCCAGACCGCCATCATATCGGCATGAACGCTCAACAAGAACTTTAAAAATTGAATGAATCCCAAATTAGCTGTTCTTATTCAAGCCGGGAAGCGTTAGGTCTAGCTTCTCAATATCGAATTTAGGTGCTGCGACGGCTCGTTTAGCTTGAACTCTCCCACCACCAGGACCCTTTTTGCCTTTTTTAGATTTCTTATCTTTACGGTTTTTTGTAGCCTTCTTCGTGCCGAATCCAGCCATTCCTTTCATCATTTTGCGCATTTCTTTGAATTGGTTAAGCAAATTGCTCACTTGCGCAGTGCTCGTACCGCTACCTTTAGCTATTCGAGCCCGCCGAGAACTATCAATTAACGCCGGTTCGACTCGCTCACTTGGCGTCATCGCTAAGACTATTGCCTCAACTCGATTTATATCGCGTTCATCAATCTCAGCATTTTTTACCTCTTTGGGAATCCCCGGCATCATCGCCATCAAACCCGAAAGATTTCCCATTTTTCTAACTTGTCTTAGTTGATCAACAAAGTCATCTAAGGTGAAGGTCCCGTCAAGAAGTCGTTGAGCAGCAACTTCCGCTTCTTCTTTTTCAAATACTTCTTCAGCCTTCTCGATTAAGGTAAGAATGTCTCCCATACCGAGAATACGTTCAGCCATCCGTTCAGGGTGAAACTGATCAAAGTCTTCTAGGTTCTCTCCTGTAGAAGCAAAAGCGATTGGCCTTCCTACAACTTCTTTTACTGAAAGAGCTGCCCCTCCACGAGCATCACCATCTAGTTTTGTGAGGATTATGCCATCGAGCTCTAATGTGGCATGAAAAATCTCGGCTGTGTTCACAGCGTCTTGTCCGGTCATCGCATCAATCACGAGGAACGTGTAATCAGGTTCAATCGCGTCAGATATGGATGCGATTTCGTCCATGAGTTCCGTGTCGACTGCTAGTCGACCTGCTGTATCAACAATTAACACGTCGCGTCCGAGACTCTTAGCCTCCTCCAAACCACGCTGGACAACGGCTACTGGCCCCGTGGAATCGCTATAGACAGGCACATCTATTCGATCACTGAGCGTGCGGAGTTGCTCAACCGCCGCCGGACGTTGAAGGTCTGCGCCCACCAGAAGGGGATTCCTACCTTGCGACTTAAACCAGCGCGCTAATTTCACTGATGAGGTAGTTTTTCCTGAACCTTGGAGCCCCGCCATTAAAACAACGGTTGGTGGAGATGCCGCAAACGTTATTTTTAGGGTTTCCCCTCCAAGAATTGCTTTAAGTTCTTCATTAACGACTTTTATAACCTGTTGCCCGGGAGTTAAACTCTGAGCGATATCGGCACCTAGACATCTATTTTTTACTCGTTCCACAAAGTCGCGAACAACCGTAAAGTTGACGTCCGCTTCAAGCAAGGCAAGGCGAATCTCTCGCATCGCATCTTCAACATCGCCCTCTGAAAGGCGACCTTTGCCTTTCAAACGCCCAAAGATGCCATCAAAACGATCGGAAAGAGACTCGAACATATGCTGTAAATCCTATAGGCCCCTCAGAGATATCGTTTAGTTTCGCACTTCGAACCTATTGGCACCTGCCTAGCTACTAAATAAAGTCTCAACAAATTCTTCGGATTCAAATGGAACTAAATCATCAATGCCTTCACCAAGTCCCACAAGTTTAACGGGAAGCCCCATTTCTTTTTCGATAGCAAAAACAATTCCACCTTTTGCTGAACCATCAAGTTTCGTTAAGACCACACCGGTGACATCCACCGCTAGGGCAAATTCACGCGCCTGAGTTAAGCCATTTTGTCCTGTAGTGGCATCGATTACTAACAAAACTTCGGCCACCGAGCCAGGGTTTCGATCAGCCACGCGTCTGACTTTCGCTAATTCCTCCATCAAATTAACTTTATTTTGCAGGCGGCCAGCAGTGTCAGCCAAAACAACATCGGCATTGCGCTTTTCTGCGCTTATTACGGCATCAAATATCACTGAACTCGGGTCAGCTCTTTCCTGTCCGCGAACGAAATGCGCCCCACATCGGTCCGCCCATGTCTCAAGCTGTTCAGCTGCAGCAGCGCGAAAAGTGTCTCCGGCGGCCATAACTACAGAGTGTCCTTGAAGCGTCAGCGATTGGCCAAGTTTTCCGATAGTGGTAGTCTTACCGACCCCATTAACGCCCACAAAAAGCCAAACAGGTACACTTTCAGAGTTAAGTTCAAGAGTTCTATCAACATCCAAATCACTCTTCATTTGAACTTTTAAAGCTTCAAGTAAGTCCGGACCTTTGGTGATTTTCTGATCTTTTGCTGTCTTTTTCAACCGGTCCAAAACACTTGAAGTCGCAGCCATCCCAACGTCAGCAAGAATCAAAGCTTCCTCTAACTGTTCCCAAATCGACTCATTAACTTCGCTGTTACGAATTGAAGTCACATATCCAGACATCGCCGACTTTGCTTTGGCGAGTCGACTTCCAAACGATGTCTTACTTACTGAATCTTCAACCTCCTGACCAAACACGCCTTCACTTGCCTGCGGCTCTTCATCTATCAGTTCCTCAAGCGGAACTGCGACCCTCTTTCCTTCAGGAAGCGGGGACTCTGCAGGCGGCTCAGCCAGCTCTTGGGTCCGAGCTAGATTTCGTTTCGACCACCAACTATTGATACGCGGTAAGGCCGCAAGAAAAAGAAAAACAAGAACAACTATAAAAACTATAAAAATACCTGTAGTCACAATCTTGAGATACTACCTCTCAAGATGCCTGGAGCATTACGCTACTTTTTCGCTGAGGACTTTCGAAGCGCCGCCTGGAGCCATCGACACCCCGTACAATACGTCGGCTGATTCCATGGTCCGCTTCTGATGTGAAACGATTACAAGCTGCGCTTCCTTTCTGAATTCCGCAATCAACCCCAGGAAACGATGCAGGTTTACATCATCTAATGCCGCTTCAACTTCATCCATAACATAGAACGGAGATGGGCGGCTACGGAAAATGGCGAACAAAAACGCTAGTGCAGTTAGCGACCTCTCCCCACCTGACAGCAATGAAAGTTTTTTAACATTTTTTCCTGATGGCTTCGCTTCCAACTCGATCCCCGTGCCCAAAAGATCACTCGGATTGGTCAGACGAAGTTTTCCTTGACCTCCAGGAAAGAGCGTCGAGAATAATTGTTCAAAGTTCTCTGAAACATCGGCGAAAGCTGAACCAAACACTCGAACAATCTCTTCATCGATTGCTGAGATAACCTTATTGAGCTCTCTTCGACCTTTTTTCACATCTTCTAACTGTTCGGCTACAAAATCATGCCGCTCGCTCAGCTCTTCAAATTCTTGAAGAGCTAGAGGATTGATAGGCCCCATTCGCCGCAAATCAGCATCTAACTCACGCACTCTTGCCGCGGCTGAAGTGCCCTCAGGTAGAGCAGGTAGCTCATGAGAGATCGCTACGTCGGGCTCAACTTCTAGCTCACTACGAACTAGCTGAACAACATTCTCGAGTTTGAGGCGACGTTCTGCGTCTGCAACATCGACACGACCTAATAACTCTCTAAGCTCCAACAATCTTTTCTCTACATCTGAACGCTCTCCCCTCGACGTCTCAAGTTCGCTGGTGATAAGCCGCACTTCCTGAGAAAGTTTCTGCCGCTTTTCCCTTAGACGGGTAACTTCTCCTTCAAGCCTTTCAGTATGACCAAGAAGCAGATCACTCAGCAGGCTGAGCGAAACAATAATTTGCTCGATACGAGTTCTTCGATCTGCAGCATTCACTAACTCACTCTCATGCTGAAGCAGCTGGGCGGAAATTTCAGAACTTCGACTTTCTAAACGTTCTTTTTGCTCTATGAGATTACTTGCGTTGACAGTCAGCTGCGCTCTTATTGCAGCTAGTTCTCGAGCTCGGCCCTCCAAAACATCTCTGCGATTACCATTTTCAAGGATCGCTTCTCTTTCGGCGCTTTCTGCCGCTTCAAGTGCCGGCAGAAGATTTTCCAACTCTGAGAGACGCGGCTCATCAACAAGAAGTACTAGCTGTAGCTCATCTAGCCGAACTCGCAAGGCTGAAATATCACTAGTTGATGAAGCTACGTCCTGCTGAGTCCTTCCAACCAAATCTGAGGCCTTCGTCAAGACATCATCATTCGCTTGAAGCTCTGCCATAGCCCTAGCTAACTCATTTTTTGAAGATTCAAATGCCGAAAGGGCAGACTTGCGATTTGATTCCGCAGACTCGCGCAGATTATTTGCATTCTCGCACGCTAGCGTCGCCTCTTCAAAGGCGACCAAAGTCACTGCGCTTCCAGCTTGACCTACACGCCACCCATCTGGCCCACATCGATCACCCTGAAGAGTCACGAATGTGAGACCAGGGTTTTCCAATGAACCATCAACGGCTTCTTTCCAGCCTTGCTCCGCACAAACAACCGAGTGAAGCAAATGGTCCAAAAGGTCATTTAACTTTCCATCCAAAGAACGAACATGCTGCCTTAACGGTGGGCCGACAATTTGGGCCATTCGCTTTTGTTCTGCTGGAACAGCTGATATTACAGCGCCTGGCGTGCTCTTTTCTCTAAGCAGTTCTAATGCTGAGCGAGCGCTTTTAGGATCCTGAATCACAACTGACGTGAGAGTCTCTCCTAAACCAGCTTCTACTGCCAACTCCCAACCAGTGTCTATCTCAATGAGCTCTGTTAAGAGACCTTGAACACCTTTTGCTCCCTGTAGCTGATCTAACCCGGAACTGTTGCGTGCCTGGCTTAAGGACAACTCAAGAATTTCCATCCTCGCATGCCAAGACCGTTGATCTTCTATTGCCTCTCGAAGCTCAACTTCAGCTGTATCTAAAAACCTTGCCGCAACTTTTTCTTTCTCGTTGGCTCTGTCTAAACTCGCCACCAGCGGAAGTTCGGCCTCTGTTGCAATTCGAATATTTACTTGTAACTCATCGAACCGCTCAGTTGCAATTTGCACTTGCTCCGACAGCTTCTCGAGACGATTCCTAAGTCGACTTGCTTCTGCCACTTCCCTACTGACTGTCGACCGCAATGCCACAAGCTCTCCGCGTACTTCACCTGCACGATCACTTGCGCCTAGCTGTATTCCACTCATTTCTTCTAAATCTGCAGCATCCCGGTCCGCTTTTAGCAGTGTCTCAGATTCCTTAACTTCCTCAATCTTGGGAGCTACAAGAGCTTCCCGCTCACTTACATTTTCAAGCTCGATTAATATTCGGCTTTGCTCGGCCTCAAGAGTCGCGAGCACGTCAACAGCCAACAAAGCGCCCTTATCCCTCTTTACCGCTCTTGTTCGTTCATTAACTAGGGCTAATAACCCCTTGCATCTCTCCCTCAAAGATTCGGCACGCGGCAGCAAATCCATCCCGCCGTCACCCGAAGCTATTAGTGTTGATTCCGATTGTAGAATGCGCTCATCTAACTCTGCTAGACGCGACCGAAGAAGAATCTCTTCGTTAGATAATTGATCTCGTTCTACACCAGAATTTACTTGTGCTATTCGTAGAGAAGCTATTTCTCGGCCTGCAAGATGTAACCGCAACGAATGAAGCTCTGAGACCACATCACCATGTCTCTTAGCCGCATCAGCTTGCTTTTCTAACGGTCGAAGCTGCCTCCTTACTTCACGCTGCAAATCTTGCAATCGAGTTAGGTTGGCCTCAGTTGATGACAATCGCCTCTCTGAACGCTCTTTTCTCCGGCGGTATTTCAAGATTCCAGCGGCTTCTTCAATGATCGTCCGTCTGTCTTCCGGACGGGCATTTAGAACCTGATCAATTTGACCCTGAGCGACAATTATGTGCTGTTGTCTACCGACTCCGGCATCGCTCAGAAGTTCCTGAATGTCAAGTAGCCGGCATGGGACACCATTCATCGAGTACTCGGAGTCTCCGGCACGATAGAGAATTCGAGTTATAGTTAATTCGGTAAATTCAACGGGCAAAAGGCCCACCGAATTATCAATAACTAAACTGACTTCTGCTCGTCCTAAAGCCTTCTTTTCAGAGGTACCCGCGAATACCACATCTTCCATTTTGCCTGACCGAACGGTACTAGGACCTTGAGCTCCCAATACCCACGCTATCGCATCGACAACGTTTGATTTCCCACTACCATTTGGCCCGACTACGACAGTCACGCCTGGCTCGAAATCTAACACTGTGGTATCAGCGAAGGACTTAAAACCCTTGATGGTGAGCGACTTTAAGAACACTAATCAGACCAGTCATTATTAGTTATGCAGCACAATATCTCTGGGCACATCATGCACCGAGAATCTGTAACTTTCGAGGACCTTCAGCGTAAATCTCGAAACTTGCCTATTATTTAAACTTGATAGTCACAGTAATAGTGAGGAATACCACCGACTCGCGATTGCATAACATCCCCTCGACCGTTTCGACTTCTTTCCCCAACCCGGCCATACACCTCTATATATTCGTCATATCCTCCAGGCTCACCAAAAACATCGACCATATCTCCAATACTTACGCCGCGATGTTTACAAGCATTATGAACCGTCTCAACGATTGCTCTATACAAACGTCTGATTTCTTGAGTGATGAGCTTGCTTCCGATTCGGTCATGACGCAGCAATGCTGCATGCAGAATTTCGTCGCTGTAGATAGGGCCCAAGCCAACCACGAAAGAGTCATCCATAAGCAGACCCTTTAGCTTCCGGTTTTGAGGAACTAATAATTGCCCGAAAGCAGTCCAAGACATCGAGATCGGAAG
>CAJQGN010000093.1 GCA_905477545.1 uncultured Acidimicrobiales bacterium
AAAATATGCTGTCATTCCGTTACGAGCATCGCCGGTGCCACGGGTAAAGTCAGGCACGTTTGGTGGTTGACCTTAATAACTTCTGCTCCCAAATCAGCCAACAACATGGCTGCCAACGGTCCCGACAAGACGCTTGAAACGTCAAGCACGCGGATACCCTTTAAAGCTGGGTGTTTAGTCATGAGATAGTCGTACTGTTGGCCCGAGCAATGGCAGCGGTGGTGGCGTTTTGAAGTGTTCGTGCTAGCAGACTCATGGCAAGACTATAGCCGCAAGTAAATTGGCAGAAAGGCTCGATGAAGCTTGGCCTCTCAAGTACTTTTGCGGACCTGTCAAGCAGCACAAATTTTGATACGAAATGGTGTCAGTGGAAAAGACCTACGATAAATTAAGCCAATGGCAATAGTGTTGGAACACGATGAAGTCGTCCGCACCATGACTGGCGGAATGGCCTCAGGCCACCCAACATTCGAGGGGAGCGAGAGGCTCCTCCCCAACGGTCGGCCTACTGGCGCTTTCAGAGATGAGCTAAGAAAAATTCCTGATCTAGCTAATGCCATGACTTGCTTGATATCGGTGGTTCTTCCGATTGTTTTAGTGGCTTTGGCGGTCTCTGTAGACCACTGGCTGGGAATTTTGTTAGCAATACCAGTAATGGGCATCGTGCAGAACCGTATGTTTATTTTGCATCATGAAGGGGCGCATAGGCTCCTGTTCAGCAACCGAAAAATTAATGATTTTATTGGGCTTAACGTGTTTGGCGCGCTGTCATTTGGCGGGGGTGGTCATGCTTACCGTCGTGGGCATAGCAACCACCATAGAGATGAATTTGGCCCGAAGGAACCAGACTTCTTGTTGTACGCTCTTTTTCCTGTTACGGGAGCTTCGTTCCGCAGGAAACTACGTAGAGACTTCCTAGGGGTGTCAGCGTATCGACAATTGAAACCTCGTGTGGTTGGCGTTTTGAACCGGCGGTATGCGCTCAACAGCATCCGTTTCTACGTTGGACAAATAACAATCTTTTCGATGTTTTTTTTATCTGGGCAGCCTGCACTGTATTTACTGTTATGGGTTCTGCCTTACATGACTTTCTACCAAGTTATAAATCGGTTACGTGCTATTGCCGAACATGGCGGAATGACCCGTTCTGAAGATAAAAGACGAACTTCTCATCACGTCAGGCAGAGTATGCTCGCGAGAATATTCTTGGTACCGCTTCGAGTAGGGCATCACCTAGCGCACCATGTAGATAGTGGAGTTCCATTTAGGAATCTCCCAAAGTTAACTAAAGCACTGAAAGAAGATGGATATATCTATGAAGATTTGCTTTGGCGAAGCTATCCAACTTTGTGGCGTGCATTAGCTAAATCAGCTAGGTAATTCCAGGTTTTGACTAGGAACTCAGAACGAGTGAAGATTCGCTGAATTGAACTGAAGATACCGGCTAGACAATTAATCAGAATACAAATTCATCTTTGATTCTGGCCGAGTCACATATTTTCAAACTCGTCTCAGGACCTTTTCGTTTCGTTCCAAGGACCGATATCGGCTCGTGGTTCTTTAGGAAGTCCGAGAACTCGCTCACCCACAATATTTCTTTGAATTTCGTTACTCCCAGAATAGATAGAACCAGGTCGAGCTCCAATAAAATTAGTGACCCAAGCTTGCGATGAATACGGCGAGCCGATGTCATCAACTCCCACGCCCGTGGCGGAATCACGACCAGAAGGAGCTGTGGCGTCCATGCCTACAACGTCCATCGCTAACTCCGTGAATCGTTGGTGGTGCTCAGACCAAAGAATTTTATTTAAAGAAGATTCTGGACCTTGGCTGTAACCCTGAAGCGAACGAGCGACTGTCTGTAGTCCCATAAATCGCATTATCTGGGTAGTTGTATATGCGGCAGCAAAACGTTGACGCATGACTGGATTCGAAATCTTGTCGTTCTGCTTCGCCGCACCGATCAATCGAGTCCACTCATCACCGTAGCGAATACCGTTCGTGGTTGAGTCATCTCCTCTTTCGTAGGCGAGAAGCGTATTCGCTACCGCCCAACCATTATGAACTCCTCCCAAAACATTTTCCTTTGAGGTTCGCGCATCGCTGAAAAACACCTCGTTGAAGTCATGATGGCCAGAAGCATTTACTATGGGGCGAACTTCGACACCGGGTTGGTCGATAGGGCACAGAACAAAAGAAATCCCAGCGTGCTTAACCGCTGTTGGGTCAGTGCGGCAAAGAACAAAAATCCAATTGGCGTTGTGTCCTTGAGACGTCCATATTTTTTGTCCATTTATCACCCATTCGTCGCCATCTAGGTCAGCCCTTGTGGCTAGAGACGCCAGATCTGATCCAGAGTTCGGTTCGCTGTAGCCCTGGCACCACACATCAGTTCCATCTAAAATTCTTGGAAGGTAATGTTGTTTCTGTTCTTCGGTGCCCCACTCGATAATAGTGTGCCCGATCATTCCGATGGAAAAAGGGTCATTATCGCTACCACTAGGAACGCCAACGGCAGCGAGTTCTTCGGCAAGGATGGTGCGCTCCAACTGGCTTAGGCCAGCGCCGCCGTATGCAGGAGCCCAAGCCACAGCTAGCAGTTGATTATCAGCGAGAATTTTGCGCCAGTCTTGAACAAAAGTTGCTCGTTGTTCTTTGGTGAAGTTCCCCATTCCATTCCAGTCCGTTGGAAGATTTTCGGAAAGAAACGTCTTCACTTTCGCTCTAAATTTGACTGCTTCAGGGCTATAGTCTTCCATTGCTTCTCCAGTCGAGTGCGCTTCAGAGATTGCTTTAATTCTAGCTGGAAGCTAAAAGGTCTAAAAGTCATCTTATGCAGAGCAATATTAGAAACGGCTCGAATATCCTGTAGCTGAACCTGAGAGATAGGGTTCTGATGTTTTGGTCATGGCGAGTGCGCGTTTTATGGCCTTTTGAAAGATTGCCTTGGCACTGCAAGGCCACGTCCTGGAGAAGCTAATATTTCTGATCCTGCAGCTACGATTTCCCCGCGACTAATTGTAAAACTTGGCCAGCCTTTGATTTCCCATCCGTCATAGGGCGAGTAACCTGCGGCGGAGTGCATGGTAGCCCCTTCGATGACTCTAGAATCATGAGGATCCCAAACTACTAAATCAGCGTCGGATCCAGGAGCAATGCAGCCTTTCTGAGGATACATGCCGAAAAGTTTTGCCGGGTTAGAGCTGGTTATTTCAACAAATCTCGCCAAAGATATTTTCCCGCTGGCAACGCCTAAATCCCACAGCATTGGCATCATCGTTTCTAACTCAGCCATTCCTTGTCGAAGGTCAGCGGCGCCCAAAGTCGGATCAAGCTTTTGTTCTAAGGTCCACGGAGCATGATCAGTCGCTACGGTACTGATTGTTCCATCTGAGATACCTGCCCAAAGAGCATCACGATCAGAGTCTTCGCGTAATGGCGGAGCGCCTGCATACTTAGCTCCATCGGTCTCATCGAAACGTGATCGCTCAAGATGTAAATAAATTGGCCGAGTCTCTACATATAAGGGGAGCCCTCGGGCTCGCCCTCGCCTGCAAGCCTCGAGCGCTTCTTGGCTTGATAAATGCACGATGTAAGTAGCAGCACCAGAAACCTCACAAAAACCTACTGCGCGTTCAGTGGCAATACGCTCTGCAACTACCGGACGGGTCTCGGGGTAATGGTGATGTGCCGTTAAGTTCGCCTCTTTAAGCAGCTCCCCACAGCATCCCATCAAGGCAGCATCTTCGCAATGCAATAGGACCACTGAACCCGCAGCAGCACATGCGCGCATTGCTCGCAGGAAACCCTCGACATCGCGATCGAATCGTTTGAAAGAAAGAAACATTTTGACGCTTGGATGACCTGAAGCCGCCAACTGAGAAATCTGTTCAATGCCTTCAGCATCAGGGTCTAGTAGCACTGGGTGTTGAAAAAAATCAACCATTGAATTGGCTGCTGCGTCTCTCATGTCGCGCTCTAGACCTGCTGCCATTTGCTCACCTTTGCGAGGAAATGACATGTTCCCGACAGTAGTAACCCCGCCAGCTAACGCAGCCCGGCTTCCGATCTCAAAATCATCGGTCCAGCTGTTGACTCCAGGTCCTGTACGCGGCGGAGAGAGATGGACATGAGGATCAACTCCTCCGGGAAGAACAAATTTTCCAGTTGCATCAATTTCTTGGGTGCCGGTCATAACACCACCTATTTGAGAAATTTTACCGTCAGCAATTCCAACATTGGTTGCTGTGGCTTCTCCAGCCAGGACAACTAAGCCATTTCGTATAACTAAGTCCATGTTTTGACCGGTCCTTCTAAAATGGTGACAGCGTTTACTGCTAAGTCGAACATTACTTAACATCGTCGGAGTAAGTGAGTAATAATGAGAAGGTGACAATGTTAGAAGAAGCTAGGAGTCAGCTATCTCGCATTTCAAAGCGTGATGACGTTGTTAAAGCTTGGGTCGCACGTCATGAAGATGCCGTAATTCTTGATGCCGTTGAGGGAGCCCCTCCGGGAAGTCTTCACGGTTGGACCATTGGCGTTAAAGACGTTATAGATACTGCTGATCTTCCTACCGAACGCGGATCGCCGATATACGCAAATCGTTGCACTGGTAATGACGCTGCTTGCGTTGCAGGAGCTCGAGCAGCGGGTGCTGTTGTGCTGGGGAAAACAGTAACAACAGAATTTGCTTTATTCACACCAAACAAAACAACAAACCCTCATAACCCTGATCGAACCCCAGGTGGAAGCTCTAGCGGTTCAGCAGCGGCTGTTGCAGACAATCAAGTCCGTGCAGCGTTTGGCACTCAGACCGTCGGGTCGGTACTTCGACCGGCTGCCTACTGCGGAGTTGTTGGATTCAAACCGACGTATCAGTTAGTGCCGACGGCAGGAGTGGCGACTTTGTCTCACTCTTTTGACACTGTTGGCTGGTTTACTAAAAACGTAACCGATTCGAAAATGATGTTTTCGACTCTTGTTGACACGAATTTAGATGAGCCAACTCGAATAAAAAAAATTGGCCGTTACCTATCGCATCAATGGGAAGCAGCCAAACCAGAAATGGCTGAAGTCATGAGGCTCGGAGAGAAAAAGCTATCGGACGCGGGAATCGAAGTAGTTAACGTAGATCCGCTGAAGCATTTAGCTCCAGTGTTTGAAGCAGCCAATACAGTGCTGCATTACGAAGTGGTTCGAGTCTTTGCATGGGAACGAAAGAACCACGCTGATCTGATTAGTCCTCTACTTCAAAAAATGTTATTAAACGGCGACAAAGTTGATCACCGTAAGTATCGTGCTGCTCAATTAGTTTTGCTTAAAGCCCGGAATCTGCACGATGAGTTCATGAGCCAAAGCGGATTAGACGCGCTGATCACTCCGAGTGCTTCGAGTGAAGCACCATCTATCGGCACAACTGGAGACTCTGTGTTTAACAGAGTATGGACAGCGCTAGGAGTACCGGCTATTCATCTGCCGACAGGCAAAGGGCCATTGGGTCTTCCGGTAGGAGTTCAATTAGCTGGAAGCATGTGGGGCGACAATAAGTTACTTGGAGTCGCTAACGAAGCCGAAAAAGTTTTTGGGGTAACAGCGTAAGCCACTAACTTCTCGTATCAAGATCGAATTGTTTATTGGACATCTCAAGATCCCGTGTGCCTAAAAGCTAGTTGCAGTAATACCAAGACCAGGCAAGACTAAATGTTTATGGATATCGAAACGCTCTTAGCTAAACAGGAAATCACCGATGTTGTGTATCGTTATGCACGAGGAATAGACCGGATGGACTTCGAATTAGTGAGGTCCTGTTATCACCCGGATGCTTACGATGATCATGGAGCGTTCAAAGGCAACGTTGATGAGTTCATAAGCATGGTCGAAGACTTCATGCCGCGATGGACAGCCACCATGCACTTTATGGGAAATATTCTTGTTGAAGTCGAAGGTGAAACCGCTCGTGCTGAAACGTATGCAGTCGCATATCATCGTCGAGAGTTTTCTGATAGGGAAGGCAAGGACGATGTTTTTGGAATCCGGTATGTTGACCGGTTCGAGAAGAGGAATGGACAGTGGCTAATTGCCCACAGGGTCGTAGCGACTGAATGGCGGCGCGTGGAAACTGTGCCTGCGAACAGCAGTCGTGGTCAGGTAGGAGTTTGGGGTACACGAGATGGAAATGACGTCGTAGATTGGATTATGGGCGCAAAAACACCTGCTGGGTAGTAGCTGACTGAAGATACTGAGTGCCTGCTTAGATGTCTAGAAATTCGCTAAAGGCTATAGCGCCCATAATCGCGCAGATCTGCGGCGTTGAAATCAGTTAGAGAAATGACCATGCTTATCAAACAAGGAAGCTCAGATTAGTTATGTCTTGTTAGCTTTTTTGTCTTTTTTAGCTTGACGCTTTTCTTTTGTGCTTTTGGCAGCTGGCTTTTTAGCAGCCCTGCCACCTTTGTCTTTACCGGCCATGCTGGCCTCTCTCTGATCGGAATGAAATACCGAACAGGCACCACTGTCTCACAGCAGTGAGAGCAGAGTGCGCCAAATGACTCAATTCTTTCAAAGCGCACGATAATCGCTGCATCATTAATCAGAGAACCCAAAGAAACAATTTTGTGTTGACGCACTGAATCAGGAAATATTCATCCTAGATATGGGCTAATTCGATTAGCATTTTGAGGTAGACACAAAAATCTTGAGAACCTCTTCGAAAAGCTTGCGACTCCTAGAGAGCGGGGCATTCTCTTACCCACTAATTAACTACTCGAGAACCTCGGCTGCGGCTAGATCGGCAATACGATCTCCGTCATAATTCAAGATGTCAGCTAAAATATCAAAAGTATGCTCACCAACAAACGGGGCTCGGTTAGTTGGCGTGCATTCTGAGCGTGACATTCTAAACCGCGAGTTCTCGAGAATCGAATGACGATCCGGATGATCCACCCACAAAAACGCGT
>CAJQGN010000094.1 GCA_905477545.1 uncultured Acidimicrobiales bacterium
ACTGCATCTAGACCTTGACTTCTGAGCAAACACAATGGCTCGGTCACAACTCTTTCCGTAGTCGAAATCGTCATCTCGTCTTCTGTGACACGCAAAGCTGCTGCTTCAATTTGCCTAACACTACCAGTAGCCAAGTCAAGTGAATCTTTGTACTCGCGCGATGGATGTTCGTACTTATCTTTTATTACCAAAACTCGGTCACATAAATCAGATCCAGACCACCCTAATACGGAAGACCAATTTCCGCTTGTGTCTAGCTGCACTCCTACTACTTCGATGCCGGCAGGGAACTTTAGTTCCACCCAATCGTCTCCTTGTAACGTAAACCAAAGTTCATTGGAGTGAGCGGCAACGTTATTGCCGCTGAATGAGTACTTTGTCTTAGAACCAGGGATCGGAGCCGTTACTTGCATCCAGCTCCTCATCTCGCTTGGTCCTTCTTCAGCTAAGGGCTGATTATCAGGTCGGCTCTGATCAAGATTTTTTGGCGACATAAAATTTGATACTTCATCTTGCGCCTCTGAAGCATCTGCGTCAGAAAGCTCTCTTTCTTCTCTCTCCGAAGCACCGATTTCGCCCGTTATCTTATCTTCAGACGAGCTTTCAAAACTTTCGGACCCACTTGACGAAAGTAAAAAGGCGTATGTTCCAATTACAATTAATACAACGGCAGCACTACTAATAATACCTTTCATAACCAGCTTTTTTAGCCGAGTTCTTTTCGTAGCTTTTTGTCGGATTTCCCCGAGCATTCCTAGGCTCAACTCAACCTGCTCACCGGTATCTTGAAGATGACGTCGGATATCATCATCGAAGCCCATAATTCGCTCCTTTGCCTACTTTCTTGCTGCCACTCTGACTATCGAGACGGACTTGTAACTGCTTTAAGGCTCTATTCAAACGACTTTTTACCGTGCCTGGGCGAACTCCTAATGCATCGGCAGTTTCGTCTATAGACCAATCCATAAAGAACCGTGCGACTACAACTGCTCGGCTCTGAGGCGAGAGAGTGTCCAAGGCACGTTCCAAATCAACGTCGAGAAGCTCATCAACAAAGAATTTATCAAAATTCAGGAGAGGTCTTTTTTCAATTTCTCTACGTCTCCTACGTAACCAAGATCGAGCCCAATTCATAGCTACCCTGTAGACCCAGCCTTGCGGATTCGAATATTCACGGATTTGATCCCATCGTTGGCATGCGCGAACGAAAGCTTCATCAGTCGCCTCTGTTCCTAGATCAATATCTCTTAAAGTAAGGCTGATTGCCGTAGCTAGTCGATCTCTGTGTTCAGCATAGAATGTGTCAAAATCAAGTGGTTTTTGCGCGAACGTATCAAATGTCGCAGCAGCAGTTTTCAACTTTTTTGAATGGGTAGGATTTTTTCCCACCGTGACCTCTTTAAATTATTTTTTCAAGCTACCGGCACAAGTTTTTCCGAATACACCCTCCGCTAGGTCGAAATTTTCTGTTACCCGTCTGTGTTAGCACTGCTTCGAACCTTCGATATCAACGACCCTCAGGTCGATACAATTTAATCGGCCCTTCACCAGTCATCAATTCGCTTTGCCGGCTCCAAGGGCGACCTGCGTTAGCACCACCATCAACAACTAGTTCGGCTCCGGTAATAAATGTTGAGTCATCGGAAGCTAGAAAGAGCGCTGCCTGTGCTATATCGTCTGGAACTCCAACACGGCCAATTGGTTGATGTCGTCCGAATCGTGACTTAAATTTTTCTCTACGATCTTCGCTAATTGGTCCATGGGCGAGAGGTGTAGCTACTACCCCAGGGCATATTGAATTAACTCGGACTCCATCTTGCCCAAGTTCCAACGCAACCGACTTCGTTAAATGAATAACGGCGGCTTTCGCAGCTGTATACAGATGAGGAGATTCTCCGGCTTGTAAACCAGCTACTGAAGCTGTGGAAATAATCGAACCAAATTTTTGACTCTTCATAACTGGTGCACAGTGTTTCATACCAAAAAAAACACCTTTAAGTAAAACATCGACGGTAATATCAAAGTCGCTTTCGCTAATAGTTTCGATTGGGCCCCGAGCGCCCCCAAAACCTGCGTTATTAAACATGATGTCCAGGTGCCCCCACAGGTCAACCGCTTCAGACACTGCATTCGACACATCCTCTTCGCGAGATACATCTACCCGCAAAAAAGCACCCTTCGTTCCAAGCTCATCGGCTACTGCTCGCCCTTTTGATTCATTCATATCTGTTACGAGCACTTGAGCGCCTTCTTCAGCAAACAATCGGGCGGTTTCCGCTCCCATCCCACTTCCAGCACCAGTTATAATCGCTACTCGGTCATCTAAACGCCCCATCTAATTTTCCTCCACTACATAATCTTCTGACAACAAGATACCCGAGCTAGATAGCGCTCTGATTTCCTGTTCCCCTGCCCCTAACCATTCAGCAAGAACAGTCTGATTGTGTTCACCTCGGTATGGCGCAACTGCATCATCTTCTAAACCGGATTTACTTTGCGAAAACTTATATGGCGTCTGAGAAACTTTTCTTTTTCCACCATCTCTAGCATCAATTTCTATCGAGTTAGCCCGATAAACAGACGTAGGCGAGTCATACGCTTCATTAGTTGTCTTGATATGGCCCCATGCCAAGTTGCTTTTATCTAAAGCCACCAACATCTCTTCACGACTTGCAAATGAACAAAGGAACTCTTGAATAATTGTCGTGCGAGCTAACCGTTTAGCTTGTACTTCAGCACCTGGAGGAGACGGGTCTTCTAGTCCATGAACCTCGCTGAGACGCTTCCACACCCACCGAAAATCACCGGCGGTAAGAATCGGTCCGCCCACAGCTTCCCAAACTAGCCCACCCGCCGCTGCGTATTTTCCACCGTCTAAACCGACATGACTAGCGTCATCAGTCGCTAAAAACGCGTCAAGCATACACATGTCGATGTGCTGTCCCTGTCCGGTCGCTTCAGCCACGCGCAAAGCTGCTAGCAGACCTATTGTTCCATGAAGTGAAGCATTCGTATCTGCTGCGGAAAGGTTTAAGTCAATAATTGGCTGGTCATTCCATGCTGACACACGCTGAAGCCAGCCTGACTCGCCATGCAATATCGGCGCATAGGCTGCTCTACCAGATTCCGGCCCTTCCTGTCCGAAACCTGATATCGACAACATTACTAACTTTGGATTCAATTTCTCTAGAGCTTCGTAATCAAGACCGTACTTTTTCATTACCCCAGGGCGAAAATTTTCGACTAAGACATCAGCGGTTTTAGCTAGTTCCTTCACTAGTTCAGCTCCGCCTTCCAATCGGAGATCGATGCAGACATTACGTTTCCCAACATTTTGTTGCGTGTAATAGCCTGCCAATCCAGCTCGAACAGTGCCCCAGCTACGCGTCACATCACCCTCTGGAGGTTCGAGTTTAACTACTTCCGCTCCTAAGTCACTGAGAATTCTCCCAGCGAAAGGTCCCGCCAACACCCGACTCATATCTAGAACTTTGATTCCTGCAAGCGGTCGCATTTGTTTCTCCTTTATGGCACACCAGTCGAAGTCTCGCGCGCATCCGGAACTGGCGCACCCCAAACTTTGCATTAAGCCACACCTTTAACCTCTGATTCGCCTAACGTTGCTATTAACCATGGTGATGAACGTAATAGGAACTGAACTCGAAGTGTGCGGAAGTGACCCAGTCACTGGTTTCTACCGAGACAATTGTTGCAATACGGGCGCAGGAGATTTAGGTGTTCACACCGTCTGTGCAATAATGACTGACGACTTTTTAAATTT
>CAJQGN010000095.1 GCA_905477545.1 uncultured Acidimicrobiales bacterium
TGAACTTCTACATAGGCAAGTCGAATCTGTTGAAGAGCCATTTTGATAGTGTCCGCATCGGGAAGTTCAGATCCTAGGTTGTCCACAACCAATCCCATAGCATCTATAGGAAGCCTTGCCTCTTCAAGATTAGGTGGATCAACCCTGAGGTGAAGAGCCGCCAACTCAAATAATCCGATCATGTGGTTAGCAACCACCTGACTAGCCGGGACCGATAGAAGCTGTTCTTGTGCCTCTCTCATTCGCTGTTCCATAGCAGCGGCCATTTGCGGGTCGACGTCGGCGCCATATGGGTTATCTATCGGATCGCTATCAGTGACTTCCGGGGCTTGAGACAACGGCGATTCCTTACCCGGCACTTTATGTTCGCCTGAAGGTGTCCAAAAACTACTCACACTTACCTCACTATTCATGTACGAAAATAATATAGAAGGTGGAGGCTCCCACAGTTACCTGATACCCTATTGCATCTACAACAGATACAAGCGGGGTCCGTCCTCCACCAAGCCGCTTCATAGCGCGTCTTGGTAACTCCTAGCGATTATATCGGCTTTCAAAGCCTGTATACGTGCGAAAGTTTGGGCGGATTACTCAATGTATCCGCCTTTCGTAATTCTGCGTCAGGTGCCACTACGGACCAGGAGACTGTCCTTTGGTTAAGCGAGTAAGGTCATAGCACGCCCAGAAGAAGGCGAAGCTCGAATCAACGACGAGATTCGAGCACGGGAAGTACGACTTGTAGCCCCTGACGGGGAGCAAATCGGTATTAAACCATTGCCAGAAGCGCTCAATATAGCTCGAGGTTTAGATCTTGACTTAGTAGAGGTTGCGGCTCAAGCCAACCCTCCGGTTTGTCGGATTATGGACTACGGAAAATTCAAATACGAAACTTCTCAACGAGCGAAAGAATCTCGAAAAAAATCAGGGAGCGTTTCCCTAAAAGAAATGAAATATAGACCAAAAATTGGCCAAGGAGATTTCGATACTAAAACGGCTGCGGTCGGGAAATTTCTTTCAGAAGGTCACAAAGTTAAAATAACAATCATGTTCAGAGGGCGCGAAGTCTTCCATCCCGAACTAGGTAGAGAGATTTTAGAGCGAGTAGCAGTACTTATAGAAAATGTGGGAAAGGTAGACCAATTCCCAAAGTTAGATGGTCGGAATATGACCATGGTTTTGAGCCCAGATAAGCAGGCTCAGTTGAAGAGCAAGAACAGTGACGCGGAAAGCGTTGACAAGTCAAAGTCAAAATAAGTCTCATTAAGAGTCTTACAATTTTTATCCATATTTATCCATCCATCATCTTCGACAAGGAGATCCCATGCCCAAGATGAAAACTCATAGTGGCGCTAAGAAGCGATTCAAGACGACTGGCACCGGCAAGCTCGTGCGACGCAAGCAAGGCCGGAATCATATTCTTGAAAAGAAATCCTCGAAACGAAAGCGTCAATTAGCTCTCGAGGGCGAAATTAGCAAAGCTGACCTTCCCCGCATCAATCAGATGCTGGGCAAATAATTATCACGATCTGTACTGGAGATTGAACTATGGCGAGAGTCAAGCGTTCTGTAGCGGGTCGCAAGAGTCGCAAGGCGACCCTAGTAAAAGCAAAGGGTTATTACGGGAATAAGAGTCGTTCCTTTCGAGCTGCTAACGAACAGGTTATGCATAGTGGTAACTACGCATTTCGTGATCGGCGTGCCCGTAAAGGCGAATTTCGGAGATTGTGGATACAACGTATAAATGCCGCAGCCCGATTAAACGGAACGACCTATAGCAAACTGGTCAGTGATTTGAATGCGGCTGGTATAGAAATAGACCGTAAAATTTTAGCTGACTTAGCCGTTTCTGATCCAGAAGCGTTTACTAAAATTGTTGAGGCCGCCCAGATGGCCCCTAAAGCGAGCTGAATCTTTCTCCAAGTTCCAAACGCCTCGCCCATCTTGGTCGGCTGGTGCGCGACCGAAAGTATCGGGATGCTAAAGGTGCGATCGTAATAGATGGGCCGCGTTCGCTCGCAACTGCTGTGCAATGTGGTGCAGAGATCGAGGAGATTTTCGTTCGTGAGAATGAGTATGAGAGGTTCTCTCATCTTTACAGCCGTGAGACGAAGGTCTCCGAAGTTGGCGCACGTGCGTTCGATTCCCTGGCTGATAGCACTACTCCCCAAGGTGTTCTAGCCATCGCTCGACGTGTCGATGCTGATTTTAGTAGTTTGGCGCAGGAGCATCGAGTCGTTGTGATGGATGCGATTCAAGACCCAGGGAACGTCGGAGCCATCATCAGAACTGCTGCTGCAGCTGGCTTTGGTGCAGTAGTTGGTTGCTTAGGAACAGCAGATTTGTGGAGCCCTCGATCTGTGCGGGCTAGCGCTGGCACGATTTTTTCCTTAAACGTCCATCGGCAGGCAGATCTTGTGGAGGTTCTAGAAAGCGTTGCCGACACTGGGCACACTCGAGTAGTTACTCTAGCGTCTGGAACTATGACTTTTGATCAGCTTAAAGTTGATGAGCGGATGACCCTGATTCTAGGTAGCGAAGCGCACGGCGTCTCAGATGAGGCAATTGAAAGATCGGAACTAAAAGTTGCCGTCCCGATGGCTCACCCAGTTGAGTCACTTAATGTTTCGGTGGCGGCAGGAATAGTGATGTATCAGATGTCAGGAAGCATTAATGGTCAATGAAAGTAACTCTGCTAGACAAGTGGCGATAAGTCATCAAAACTGTCTCGCTGGTCACCTATCCTTGAAGTCGTGAGTGTTTACGAAGAAATAATCTCAGCCAGAGATCAGGCCTTATCGAGTATCCAGAATGTGACGGAACTCTCTAACCTGGTCGATCTGGAGCCGGTGCTGTTTGGCAAGAAATCAGCCTTGGGCAGCCTAAAAGGGCTTATGGGTAAACTTGATGCATCAGAGCGGGCCTCAGTTGGCCAAGCCTTAAACCAAGCACAGAAAGAAGTGCAGGCAGCTCATCAAGAATCTAAGGACTATTTCCTGGAACACGAGCGAAACCTTCAGCTAGGTGCAGAGGGAATAGATTTAACGGAAACTCTTAGAAACCCTAACCATAGGGGTCATCTCCATCTTGTAACTCAGACCATGGAACGTTTAGAAGATGTCTTTGTTGGTATGGGCTTCACGGTTTCTGAGGGTCCGCAAGCTGAGAGCGATTGGTACAACTTCGAAGCACTGAATTTACCCGAGGCTCATGTCGCAAGGTCAATGTTTGACACCCTCTACCTTGATTTAGGTGAAAGAACTGAGATTGGTGATGGAGAGGGCGGAGAATCAACGAAGTTTTTACTCAGGACGCACACTTCCCCAGTTCAAATCCGAGTCATGGAGTCACAGGAACCACCAATTTATACGGTTTGCCCGGGAAGGGTGTTCCGAAGAGATACAGCTGATGCAAGCCATATGCCAGTTTTTCATCAGATAGAAGGTCTCGTTATCGATGAAGGAATTAGCTTTACAGATTTGGCTGGAACTCTAAATGATTTCACGTCAGCGTATTTTGGTGGAGCAATTAAAAGCCGATTGAGGCCCTCATACTTTCCATTCACAGAACCAAGTGCAGAGTTCGATATAACCTGTGTCATATGTGAGGGCTCAGGCTGTCAAACTTGTCAGCGAACGGGTTGGATAGAGTTAGGGGGATGCGGCATGGTTCACCCTAACTCTATCCAACCCGTTC
>CAJQGN010000096.1 GCA_905477545.1 uncultured Acidimicrobiales bacterium
AAATTCAGCGTGACGCGTATAACGCGCCACGCTGAATTTTTGCAGGCAGAAGCCGCTCAACTTGCAAAAGACCGTGAACCTGGCGACGTTCAATTTGACGAAGAGTCAGGCGAAGGTGACTCAATCGCTGTGGAACGTGACAGAGATTTACAGTTGTCTGCTCAGGCTCTAGCTGCAGTTGAGGAAATAGATGCTGCTTTGCTTCGCTTAGAAGATGGCAGTTACGGGGTTTGTGTTGTTTCAGGTATGCCGATCCCTAAAGAGCGTCTCGAAGCTATCCCTCACGCAAACATGCGGGTAGCTGAGAAGGCGGCCGGAATGTCTTGGCGATAGGTGCATGGACGTTAGTTCGATTAAACGTCGCAGGACCTTCATTCTTTTTAACGTAAGTTCAGTTCTCTTAGCTTTAGATCAGCTCACTAAATCGCTTGCTTTGAGTCGTTTAGAGGACGGCCCTGTTGAAGTATTCTGGACCTTACGATTTTTTCTAGCTTCGAATACTGGGTTTGCGTTTGGCACAGCTGAGGGTTTCGGACGATGGGTTGGAGTTGTTGCTTTAATAATTTCGGTAATGCTGATACGGATGAAAAACCAAATCGAAGCTACGGGCGGAGTAATTTCGCTTGGCTTAATCCTGGGAGGGGCTCTAGGTAATTTGGCAGATCGAATTTTTCGCGGAGATGGATGGGGGCAAGGCGCTGTAGTGGACTTTATAGACCTGCAGTTTTGGCCAATTTTTAATCTCGCGGATGCCGGTATTGTCGTCGGTGTAGGCTCTTTGGTTTATTACTTGTGGAAACAGGACAAGAATGGTCTAAAGGCAAAAAGCTTTGGGGCGAGAAATTCGGATGCTTGAAAGATGAAAGATATTGTTCCATCGGCCCTAGTAGGCGAACGCCTTGACCGCGTAGTGGCTCTGATGACCGGATTGAGTCGGAGTGCTGTGCGAAAGGTGATTCAAGAAAATGGCGTGTATTGCGACGAGAGTCTTATATTTTCTCCGACTCGACGAGTGATAGAAGGGGAGTCAATTGAAGTGGACCTTGCCGATCCCAAAGCAATTGACGATATTCATGTGGAAGCTAACGAAAATATAAATTTTGGTGTGGTGTACCTCGATGACTATTTAATCGTTATTGATAAGCCTGTCGGGTTGGTTGTTCATCCGGCACCTGGCCATGCGCAAGATACGTTAGTGAATGGTCTTGTGGCAAGGTTTCCGGATATCAGAGGAGTCGGACAAAAGGAGAGACCTGGGATTATTCACAGGTTAGATCGTGATACCAGCGGGCTATTAGTAGTTGCTCGGACACAAGAGTCTTATGACCACCTTGTTGGACAATTGGCTCAGCGCACTATGGGCCGAATCTATTTGACCATCACATCTGGTATCGCAGACGCACCGACTGGGACAATTGATGCTCCAATCGGTCGAAGTCGTCGAGCTCGGACGCGTATGTCGGTTAGCGCTGAAGGCAGGGATGCAAGAACGCACTATGAGACCCTAGAGACTTGGAATGAGCCAGTGGTCGCCTCGCTAGTCAGATGTACTCTTGACACTGGCCGGACACATCAGATACGTGTGCATCTGAGGGCTATTGGACTGCCGGTGCTTGGAGATTTGACATATGGTCGCAAAGACCCGTTTGAGATAAACAGACCACTGCTGCATGCGACGAAGCTTTCTTTCAATCATCCGATCAGCGGTCAGTTGCTTTCGTTTGAAGAGCCGCCGCCTAAAGATTTCCGGTTGGCGCTTGAACTATTTAGGAATGCAGAGTCAGATTCCTGAATTAGAGTCAGGCCACTGTTTTTTGGCTTTGGTGAGATCTGCTACTTCTGCCAAAGTGTAGGAATCAAGTCGTTTTTGCATCAAGACGCTTACATCACCCCAGATAGATAAAAGAACGCACTGGCCTTCGTGATCACACGCATTATTGTGGTGAGGTAGGCCGAAGTCTCCAAGGACAATTGGCCCGTCAACTGCTCTCACTACCGCACCGATCGTAATTTCTTCTGGAGATTTAGCTAAAACGTAGCCGCCTCCTACTCCACGTTTGGACTTCACTAATCCTGCTCCCTTTAAGGTCAGCAGAATTTGTTCGAGATAGGGCTGAGGCAACCCTGTTCTAGTCGCAATATCACGAACGGAGGTGGGGAGACCCTCATCGTTTAAAGTCAAAGAGAGTAGAGCTCTGCTTGCGTAGTCACCTCTTGTAGATACAGCCACACAACTTATCGTATCGGCTGCGCTGCTATGGATTGTCAAGTCGTAGGTTAGTAGTGTGGATTTATTTGAGCCGGACTTGAACTTAACTTTGCCTCATCACAATGACCTGTGCGTGACATCGATCATGCCAGGTCTAATAGGCGGTTGGGCAAACAACGTCATATCTGAGGATGCGATAGCTGCGAAAGCGGCAGTGGTTCTCGTCATTGATGGTTTGGGCTGGAATCAATTACAGAGGTACGCAGACTCTGCTCCGTTCCTAGCTGGCGGTAATGGTCAAGCAATAACCACTGTTGCCCCTAGCACGACGGCTGCTGGGTTGACGTCAATTACTACAGGAGTAGCCCCAGGAGAGCATGGAATAATTGGTTACAGGGTAAGAACTCCTGACGGATTATTAAATTGTTTGCGATGGTCAGCAGGAGGTATCGATGCTTTAGCTGAAATACCGCCGGCTGAATTTCAGCCTGTGGAGCCATTTCTTAACTCTTCGCCAACAGTAGTTACCCGCGCTGAATTTAAGAATACGGGTTTCACAGAAGCCCATTTGAGGAATGCTAAGTTAGCTGGTTGGTGGACACCATTTACGATGATTACACAAGTTAAAAATGCTATTAAGTTAGGTCAAAGACTTGTATACGCTTATTACGATGGCTTAGACAAAATTTCCCATGTTCATGGCATGAATGAGTACTATTTGGATGAGCTAGCATTTGTCGACCATCTTGTGCAACAGCTGGTTGATTCGCTACCGGCGGGTGTAACGCTGCTGGTTACTGCAGATCACGGATTAATTGAGGTCGGTAGTTCAGTAATTGAAATCGATCGGGATATTTTACGTCTATGTACTTCAACTTCCGGTGAGGCACGATTTACCTGGTTGCATGCGCGACGGCAGGAAGCGAAAGCATTACTTGCCGAATGCAAGTGTTATGAAGATAATGCTTGGGTAGTCGATGTAGAAGAAGTGCTCGACGAAGGTTGGTTTGGGCCGAAACTGACGCCTGAAGCAAGAAATCGTTTAGGTGATGTGGCCTTAGTTGCTCGTGAGGCTGTTGCGTATATAGACCCAAGTTTGCCGGACGGGCCAGAGATGTTGGGTAGACATGGAAGTCTCACTGCTGAAGAAATGCTTGTTCCAATAATCGAATTCAACTGTTGATCTTCTAATCGCAGCGGTCCATTACGCCGGTAGTATTTTCTTATGTCTGAGATGCAAGAAGATCAGTTAGAAAAAGCTGAGCTCGTT
>CAJQGN010000097.1 GCA_905477545.1 uncultured Acidimicrobiales bacterium
GCTAACGTTTCATAGGGTCCGTCAGGAAGATTGAAGCCCGCTAACTCAGCTAATTCATCGGGAGAAGTTGTTCCCTCTACTCGGAAGCGGTTACCTGACTGCGCCCTAGTCAAAATAACCGGGTTGTCATATTCGTCTTCGATATCGCCGACGAGTTCCTCGAGGATATCTTCTCGAGTTATCAAACCCGCTGTGCCTCCATGTTCGTCTACCACTATCGCCAAGCGACGAGAACCTCTTTCGAGATCCAGCAGAACTCCGTCTAGTTCGCGCTGTTCTGGAACGACGAGCGCAACTCTCATGATGGTTCGCAACGGAGTCATTCGCCTGTCGCCGTTATCAAGTCCGAAGATATCGCTGACTTCGGCTACGCCAGCGATGTCATCCACGGTGGTGCCGAGAACCGGAAATCTTGAGTATCCCGACTCACGAGCGATATCAAGAAGGTCCCCAATCGTGTCATTTTCGTTTAGGCACACCATGGCGGGGCGTGCAGTTAACGCATCAGCGGCTGTCTTACGCGAAAGTCTCAGCGTGCGGGTTATCAACAATGCATCAGTTTCAGACAAAGTTTCCTCTTGCGACGCCCGGACTAAATATTCGAGGTCATCTAAGGATTGGCTCGACTGCATGTTTTCTGTTGGTTCAATACCCAGGCGCCGCACTATCTCATTTGAGATGTTGTTAAAAAAAAGAATGATCGGCGAGCCAATTAATCCGTATAGCCGAAGTATCGGAGCGAGCCCAAGCGCAACTCCCATAGGCCTCGAAATCGCTAAATTTTTTGGTGCAAGCTCTCCAAAAATCATTTGGGCCAGCGATGCCATAATTACTGCCATGGCTGCAACAACAACACCGTTTGAGTCATTTGCCCTCGTAACAAAACGCCAGATGGAGCCGATCGCGTCTTCGGCTACTACCCCCATCATCAGAGAAGTCAGGGTGATCCCAAGCTGAGCCGCTCCTAAATGGAAACTCAGCCGACTCGATAAGTTACGTGCAATACGAGCCCGCCGATTGCCATTCTCGGCAAGTAGTTCAAGTCGTTTCGAGTCGACTACGACAAGTGCAAATTCGCCCGCCACGAATACTGCATTTAACGCTATGAGTAAAGAGACGAATAAGAGGCCGATCAACGGATTCATCTTCGCCTCCTCTTCCCTTTAGCAGTTGCTGTTTTACTAAACCTGACGTTCGTAACGCTACCCTTGCATCGATGTCATACGGCGCCACGACTCCTGAAGAACTGTCTTCCTCTAAAGATGAGATGGAACCTAACCTAGCTATTCGCAAAGACCGTTCTCTTAGCTGGCTAAAACGCTTAGGCCCTGTTCTCGCTACTCATCGCAAACGTGTTTTGCTATCGATAGCGGCGGCCATAGTCGCTATGGTTGTTCAGATTCTCGTACCTCGCGTTGTTGGCCTCGCTATAGATCAGGGCTTATCGGAGCGCAACAAGTCTTTATGGCCTTTCGTGGTTGTCTTAATTGGTTTGGCTGCGGCTCGAGGGGTTTTTACTTTTGCGTACCGGTATGGCCTATATGGCATGGCTTTCAAAGTTGAGAATCAGTTACGAAATTTACTTTTCGAGCATCTCGGACGTCTATCATTTTCATTTTTCGATCGAGTTCAAAGCGGGCAGATAATTAGCCGTGCTAATTCTGATATTCGATCAGTGCAAATGTTCTTGGCCTTCGCTCCAATCATGGCAGTCCAATTCATAAGTTTCATTATCGCTATTTTGTTGATGGCGGCGATCAGTCTTCCTCTAACAGCGATAACGATGGTTGCCCTTCCCGCAGTTTTTTTAGTTGGACAACGGCTCAGGAAAATAATGTTTCCGCTTTCCTGGATTGTTCAGTCCCGTCAAGCAGAAGTAGCTACAGTGGTCGACGAAAATATTAGCGGTATACGGGTGGTGAAAGCGTTCGCTGCAGAGCGACATCAGATCAACTCGCTCGGCGTTGCAGCAGTAAGACTCCGCTGGGCAAACTTATTTCAGCACTATGCTCGAGCATCTCACACTCCCTTTATCGAGAACCTTCCAAGAATCGCACTTGCCCTTGTGCTTCTAATCGGCGGCAGACAAGTAATTGATGGCACTCTCACTGTCGGAGATCTTATTTCATTCAACCTCTACATAATTCTCCTTCAAGCACCGTTCAGATTTATTGGGATGCTTTTGATTCTTGGTCAGAGAGCTAAAGCTTCCGCAGCGCGCATGTACGAGATTCTTGATGAGCCGCCTTCAGTTACTGATAGCCCAGGAGCTATTGACCTTCCTTCAGGCAACGGATTAGTTCGTTTCGATAATGTTTCTTTTGCTTACGGAACTGAAAAAATTGGAGATTCAGTTGGATTAGCTAGCCCACCTTCTATTCTTCACCAATTTAATTTAGTTCTTCAACCTGGAAGCATTACCGCCATTGTGGGACGGACAGGAACAGGTAAATCGACGATAAGTCGGCTCTTGATGCGGTTCTATGATGTTGAGTCGGGACAAATCACGATAGATGGTTCAGACATTCGGTCAGTTACTCAAAGCAGTTTGCGAAATCGGGTAGGCCTTGTATCTGATGAGCCCTTTTTATTTTCAACTACTATTAGAGAAAATATTGCTTACGGAATGCCGCAAGCCAAGTTGACGGAAATCGAAGCGGCAGCTCGTGCAGCTCAAGCCCACGACTTCATTTGTGATCTCAAAGACGGGTATGACACAGTCGTCGGGGAACGTGGGTATGACCTTTCTGGAGGTCAGCGTCAGCGCATAGCTATAGCTCGACTATTTTTAATGCAACCACAGATTCTTATCTTTGATGATGCGACTAGTTCTATCGACGTTGCTGTCGAGGAAGCGATTCATAAAAATTTACTGACACTCTTAAAGGGCAGGACGACAATAATTATCGCCCATCGGCTATCAACGATTGCTCTCGCCGACTCAGT
>CAJQGN010000098.1 GCA_905477545.1 uncultured Acidimicrobiales bacterium
TAACTTTGGAACCAACAGTTGCTCTAGTCGACGCAGTGGTAACAATTTTTGTTAATGCACATGCTGGTTTCATCGGGAATAGAGCCGGTAAAGTATGGGCCTTCAGTCGATCTGGTCTATCCACTGATCCAGTAATTGATCTCACTTCAGAAATTAGTACCGAGATGGACCAAGGTTTGCTGGGAATGGCCCTATCGCCTGATTCAAATTGGTTGTATCTGAATCACACCGACAAGTCAGGCACCAGCATCATTAGTGCTTACAGCATCAGCGACGATTTCGTAAAGATAGGAAAGGGCGTTAATATTCTTCTAGTCGAACAACCTTCAGCCATGCACAACGGAGGCGACCTCACATTCGGTCCAGATGGGTTTCTCTACGTTTCTTTTGGAGACGGGGGTGGTCAAGGGGACCCATATGGTCATGGGCAGAACAACAGCACTCCTCTCGGCACGATATTACGTTTGCAAGTAGACCCCACAAATTGGCCACCTCACCAACCGGCACCAGGCAATCCATTCTTAGACACTCCCGATACAGACCCGCGAATATGGGTTACTGGAGTCCGAAATCCTTTTCGTTTCTCATTCGACCAAGCAACTGGGAATTTATGGCTAACCGATCTTGGCCAACAGTGCCTTGAAGAAATTAACGTCCTCAAACCAACAGAGGCAGGTGCTAACCTTGGTTGGAACGGCTTTGAAGGAACAAGAGCGTTTACCACTTCAGCGCCTGATAACCATCGCCGCCCAGATTTTGAGTACCGCCACTCGTCAGGACTATGCGCCATTATGGGCGGTTTCGTATATCGCGGATCGAAAATCCCAAATCTCCACGGAAAATACGTTTTTAGCGATCTTTGCAACGGATCGATAATGGCGCTTTCATTTGATAGCTCTCCTCGCGTAATTTCTCTCGGCCTACGAGTTTCGCAACCAGTTGGATTCGCGGAGAATTCAAACGGAGATCTCTATGTCATAGATATGTCGACTGGCTTACATCAGATAACTGCAACAAAGTAACTTATGTTTCGAAAAAGTATGTATGACAGAGCCATTATCTCGCTGGCATTGCCTGCGTTTGGCGCACTAGTTGCAGAACCAATTTACATTTTGACGGACACCGCTTTCATGGGACACGTCGGGACTGATTCACTCGCTGCCCTTGCGATAGCATCAGCAGTACTACTAAGTGCTCATTCTGCCCTTATTTTCTTAGCTTATGGAACCACCGGAATTGTTGGTCGGCTTCTTGGAAGCGGAAAACACAAAGAGGCAGCCGGCCAGGGCATTCAAGCTCTTTGGCTCGCAGTAATCCTGGGAATAATTACATCGGTTATACTTTTGTTTTTCGGTCGGACCTTTATCTCACTATTTCACCCAGAAGCTGCTGTTGAGTCGCTTGCATTAACTTACCTGCGAATAAGCCTCATAGGATTCACTTGCCAGCTTGTTGCTCTTGCAGGAACTGGCTATCTACGCGGCACAAAAGACACGAAAACCCCGTTGGTTATTGCCATCTGTGGAGCGTTGACGAACCTGTTACTCGAAATTATTTTCGTATTTTATTTTGATTTAGGCATAACTGGCTCAGCGCTCTCCACAGTTATCGCACAATGGTTATCCGCCTTTCTTTACTTATCAGCCATTAGATCTAGCACAAAAGAGCTGGGCCTATCTTTTCGACCTAATTTCCGAAGTCTAGCCGTCTATGCACGTATCGGATTTCAGCTGTTTATTAGGACCGCTGCGCTGCGCTCTTCGCTGTTAATCGCAGCAGCTTTGGCTTCCAGGCTCGGAACTACTGAAGTTGCCTCGCACCAAATTGGACTGGAAATTTGGAGCCTATTTGCATTGACTCTAGATGCAATAGCCATAGCCGGCCAGGCACTAGTAGCTAACGCTCTTGGGGCCGAGGACTTCAAAACAGCGAGAAATGCAAGCAATCGAATGGTCGGCATGAACATACAGGCAGGCCTAGTATTTGGAACTGCTCTCTTGGTCTTTAATAATCAGCTCCCATACGTATTCACACGAGATTTGGAAGTTGTACAGCTCAGCTCTTTCATCTTAGTTTTTGTTGCCATAGCTCAACCCCTAAATGGCTTAGTCTTCGCCTTAGATGGCATTTTTATGGGCGCAGGAGATTTCTCATTCCTAGCTAAAGCCATGGTCGGAGCATTTGTAATTTTTGTTGTCATAGCAGCAGCTATAAATAAATATGACCTAGGACTAGGTTGGCTCTGGTCAGCGATAACGATACTTACGATTTTACGAGCCATCCCACTTTGTATTCGTTTCAAAGGAAATACTTGGCTCAAATCTTCACTTTGATGTGCACGAGTCAGAGAACTGCTACAAACTAGTTGTGCCCTCCGCACGTACTATTTATCTCAAGGATTTTTCATGGCGTCGATCGCCGCAATTAAAGACATTGGCGCTAGAGCGCAACAGCGCCTGATTTCTGCTGATATAAAAACTTGCGACGTCCTTCTCAGCTCTGGCGCTACAAGAAAAGGTCGACAACTCATCGCAGATACAGTCGGTGTGTCGGAGAAACGAGTACTCGAGTGGGTTAATCGCGCCGATTTAATGCGGATTCATGGAATCTCGACTCAATACTCGGACTTGCTCGAGGCTGTAGGCATTGATTCTCTAAAGAAACTCCGTCGCTCACGCTCATCGCGCCTACACCAAGAAATTGTAAGCGCTAACGCTGCGCGACGAAAACCTCTCGTAGGTCGTGTGCCTAATGAAAAGGAAGTTGGACACTGGGTCGATCAAGCCAAAGATATACAATTGATTGTCCGCTAGCTAGCTGGACGACCGTCGGACCTGCAAGATTCGATTAATCTCCCCGCCGTCTGCCTGCCCTTTCGTATCTTTCATCACAGCTCCGACAAAGACACCTTGGACTTTTTCTTCACCTGCGCAAAACTTTGCCCAAGCCTCAAGATTTTCACTGATCGCTTTATCTACAAGCATTTCGAGCGCTCCACTTTCCATCGCTTCATAGCCGCGCTTTTTTGCAAGGAGGGCCGGGTCTTCACCTGTTTCCACGACTTCTGCCAAAATTTGCTTAGCTTGAGTTGGAGTTAACGAACCTTCCTCCTCCATCTGCAACACCTTAATAAATGACACATCTGAAATTTTCGAAGCGTTTTCCATAGCTAAGTTTTGGACCGCATGGGTTGAGGCTCTCTTGGGATCACACCCTGATTTTACAGCAGATAAAACTATTGAGCCGAGACCACGACTAACTATGGAGTTGGCCTGTTCTAAAGTAGCTTCGGCGCAGGCCACTAATTCACTTCGAATCGCTGCCGGGAGTATTGGTAGAGCTTTTCTGATTTCTTCTATCCACGCCTGATCCGGATCTAATAGAACTAAATCTGGTTCAGGAAAATATCGATAATCATTCGCCTCTTCCTTAGAGCGCAATGTATGTGTCCGACCCTCGGTAGACCAATGGCGTGTCTCCTGCTTCGGCTTTTCACCTGCTTCATATAGATCAATATGTCGCCGAGCTTCATACTCAATTGCCCGTTGCAACGATCGAAGCGAATTCAAATTCTTAATTTCGCAGCGCGTTCTTAACTCAGAAGTTCCAAACGGACGGACGCTAACGTTCGCGTCAACACGCATTGACCCTTCTTCTAAGCGCGCCTCAGAAGCTCCGGTTGCCAAAAGTATTCCGCGCAATTCTTCCACATATAACCGAGCATCATCAGCGGATCGGATATCTGGACGAGAAACTATTTCAAGAAGAGGCACTCCAGCGCGGTTGTAGTCGATAAGGGCCTCCCTAGCCCCATGTATACGGCCATCTTCGCCTCCAAGGTGAGTGGTCTTTCCGGCGTCTTCTTCTAAATGGGCTCTTTCAATACCTATTCGAATTCCATTTATCAAGTCTAAATAACCTTCAGCGCATATCGGTTCGTCATACTGACTTACTTGATAATCCTTTGGCATGTCTGGGTAAAAGTAATTTTTTCTATGAAAAACTGATGGCCGAATTTCACAGTTCAACGCTAAACCAGTACTGATCGCAAGCTCGACAGCTTTACGATTCAAAACTGGAAGCGAGCCCGGTAAGCCTAAGCAAACCGCAGTTACATTTGTATTCGGTTGATCTCCGAAACGATTCGGGGCTGAAGAAAACAACTTAGTCGCTGTGGCTAATTCCACATGAACTTCCAGTCCAACAACTGTCTCCCACTCAGTCATGAACTTCCTCCACTGGCTCTGCAAGTTCGAGAACTGCTGCTGCTCGAAACATCAAAGCTTCTCCTAGGGCCGGCGCCATTATCTGAACTCCGACTGGCATGTTGTGCGAGCCATTTCCAAAGGGAACTGACATCGACGCATCACCGACCAAGTTACTCGGAATCGTGCATACGTCACTTCGGTACATAGACATAGGATCCGACCGTTCACCAAATTTAAACGCTACTGATGGTGAAGTAGGAGAAAGCAACAGATCATGATTCGCATACACTATGTCAAAGTCCCGCCTTATTAAGCTCCTTATTTTCTGAGCTTTGCCGTAGTAAGCATCGTAATATCCTGCACTTAAAGCGAAGGTACCAAGCATTATCCGAGCGATGACTTCATCTCCGAAGCCATGGCGTCGGCTCAACATATTCATTTCCTCAACGTTAGAACCTCTACGTCTTAAGCCATATCGAACTCCATCGTAGCGAGCTAAGTTACTAGAGGCTTCAGCTGGAGCAATCAGATAGTAAGCTGTAAGGCCATATTCAACAGCCGGCACAGAAACCTCATCGACAAATGCTCCAGCTGCCACAAGAGCTTCAGCTGCTTGATGTACTCGTAATGCAACGTCTTCATCGCTACCATCTAATAGCTCTCTGACAATGCCAATACGAAGACCTTCCACACCTCGGTTAATCTCAGCTAAGAGCGTCGGTTCTGGGCTCGGGATACATGTGCTGTCGGCAATGTCTTGGCCGGCTAAAACTTCGAGCGCTACCGCAGCATCAGCAACATTATTTGCGAACGGACCTATTTGGTCAAAAGAAGAAGCAAAAGCAATTAACCCAAATCGACTAACTAGCCCATAAGTGGGCTTAACGCCTACAACCCCGCACAAAGCTGCTGGTTGTCTGATAGATCCGCCTGTGTCTGATCCAAGCGCAAGCGGAGCAAAACCCGCTGCGACCGCTGCAGCAGACCCTCCGCTCGATCCTCCCGGAACCCTAGAAACATCAACTGGATTACGAGTTGGTCCGAAAGCGGAATTTTCTGTTGAACTCCCCATAGCGAACTCATCGAGGTTTGTTTTCCCTATCATCACGGCTCCAGCAGCCGACATACGATCCACAACCGTTGCGTTGTAGGGTGGTTTCCAACCTTCAAGCATTCGCGAAGAACAGGTAGTTTCGACACCCCAGGTGCATAAGTTGTCCTTATAAGCGATCGGTACACCCGCTAACGGGCCAGGCTCAATTCCTCGAGAAATTTTTGCATCAACATCCTGAGCTGTCGCAAGGGCACGGTCGCGAGTCACCAAATTAAATGCATGAATCTCTTTTTCTGTCGCATCTATAACCGCAAGGTAACTCTCCAAAACTTCAACAGCGCTTCTTCTACCATGCCGAACATCTTCTGCGATTGAGAGTGCAGATTCGTCTGGAGTCACGACGTTTCCCCCAAAATCGAAGGGACTCGGAAATGACCCGACTCCGCGTCCGGAGCCTGCTCCAACACTTCGGCTCTGTCCAAGGTCGTTCCAACGACATCGTCTCGCATAACATTTGTGAGCAAACGCGGATGCGACATCGAAGAGATACTTTCTAAATCCAGAGAGTCAAGCTCACTAGCGTGTTCAAGAACTTTTCCGAGGTGATCGGCAAAATGCTCTAGTTCGCCTTCATTAAGATCGATTCGAGCAAGATGCGCCACGTGCGCCACTTCATCTTGGGATAATGGTTCTGTCAAAATTCCTCCGTGAGCATTTAAAACCTACCTACTCAAACTATTCATTACATATACGAATCATTAGCGCTTAGTGGCTCGTTCCACCAACTATCTGGCGTTGTTACCCAACCTTTTTGATCCAAAGGATGGATACAATCAACCGGGCACGGATCAAGACATTTATCGCAACCAGAGCACAACTCAGGAATTATGATCACATCGATTCCGTGGTTGAAAATAGCACCAAAATTCGGCGGGCACGCTCTCAGACATGCATCGCAATTTATGCATATTGACATATCTATGTAAAGCGGCGCGTTAGTCCAGTTTTCGTTTCGCTGGCGTTTATCTATTCTCGCCAATCGAGAGGGGCTATTGCCGGATGCCATCGATACGAGTTTACGGCATATGATTTCGTATTCCGGTTACTTACTGCAAGCATTATCTGATAATTCTCAGTTCAATATTTGCAAAAACACCTATTGACCAGTGTCAAACTTCAAGACAACTGGAGATCCCAGATCGATAAGTGCACCAGTCGTTGGAAACGTTTCTTCCACTGGCCCAACGCCAGACTCAAATTTTTCGACAACTAACCCTACTTTTTTGAGCATTTCGGCTGCTTCATCTGCCTCAAGACCGGATACATCTGGTACTTCAACCATTGGAGAAGTTCCAGCAATCGTTAATTCGACTAGGGAATTTCTGGCTACCGACAAACCACTCACCGGAGTTTGTTTGGTAACGAATTCGTTTGGCAATATTGAATCGAAATCCTTTTTTTCGTTCACCACAACTGCCAATTGTAAACCCGCCAGAATTTTTGTCGCATCCTCAAGCGAGGTGTTAATCAGGTTCGGTATCACTCTCGGGACTGGGCCTGCAGAAACGATCAGAGATACACGGGTTCCAGGCTCATTAAGCAAGCCGCCGTAGGTTACTTTTTCCCCTATCAAAAGTTCTAGAACTTGCCCGTCAGCAATTTCTTCGCTGTAGCGCCGTTCTACTTCATCAATTTCGAAACCTCGTACCTCAAGCCTCATACGTGCCTGATCTAATAAGAGTCCCGGTACGTGCGGAGTTAGGCGCAGCAACGGGCCGCTAGAGACCTCAACAGATAAAAGCTTTCCTTCCGCCAATCCCTGACCATCGGAGGGGTTTTGCATCAGCACTAACCCCTCAGGCACCAAATCAGTACGCACTTGATCTTCGTCTAGAACCCACAAATTTTTTTCAGCGATAGCACGTACCTCGCCAATCGTGTGACCTTTGTAGTCGGCAATAGCATGGATTGAGGTTCCTGGGGGGTCAACACTGCTAACGGCCAAAGCCCCAAGGGCAATAACAAAAGCAAAGACCGTTAACAAGAGAAGCCATCCACGATTAGAAGAGGGCTTACCCGGAAATTCTTCCTCATCGCATTGATCCACAACCTGACAATAGCTCTATGTCAGCTAGTTACAAGTTCGTTTAGCTTCTTAGCTCTGTCAGTGGGCTTTCGCTCCCATGCCGGGCATGCTGTACGAGTGAACAATGGAGATTCTCTATCAATCGATAAAAACTCCGGCAGCGTAAATTGGTCGCTTCGACGTGGAGTAGCTACCTCTATAACGGTGGGGGCTGTCTTTGCCGTAATATTCATATTCTGGATTGTTGCCGTAACTCGCGGTGCTCCTCGACCTGATCTGTACCCGAATGGCCTTCTTTCGGTCATTCCTGGCGAAGGAAGTAAAACACCTTTTCAAAGTCCTGTAGGTGTTTCTTTGAGCCCCGGGTGGCAACCTACGCTCACAATCGATGGAGTCTTAATTCCAGATACAGAGCTAACTGACGGAACTAGGGAACTAGGTGAGTTTTTTTATTTTCCAACGGACGAAAAAACGCTTCCTGAATTACGAACTGGCAACGTCTGCGCTCGAGTGGTTGCTGTACCAACAATAAACATAGAAGCCGAGAACATTGACTTCGAATGGTGTTTTACGACTTTCTGAAATTTATCTAAGTAAGACGAATCAGTCATGGCTGATTATGAAGCTAAGTTTCTAGTTCCCCGCTTTGAAGTAGTCGGCGAAATGCGTCTTCTCCAATTATCGGAATTGAGAGAGATTCTGCCTTCGCTAGTTTTGACTGACCGGCACCGTTTCCTGCTACCAAGACATACGTCTGAGCAGACACGCTGCCCGGACTTTTGCCTCCTCTTGCGGCGATAGCTTTTTTTGCGTCATCACGGCTTAAAAACCAGTTATCTAGATTTCCAGTTACAACGACTGACTTACCCTGCAGGACCGGAAACACTTCTTCTTCACTAACTTTTTCTTCAAGCCGGACTCCTGCTGCACGCAGCTTCTCAACAACTGTTAGTTGAACAGGATCACAAAAGAAAGCTACAACGCTCTCAGCTATTTTTGGACCTATACCTTCTAGCGATTCTATGGCTTCCGCGTCAGCTTGCATGATCGCATCAATGTTTCCAAACTGCCGGGCAAGCATTTCAGCAGTTGATGGCCCAAGGTGGTCAATTCCAAGACCAATCAGAACACTAGCTAAAGGGCGATCTTTCGCTGCGCCGATAGCGGTAAGAAGATTATCTACCGACGTTTGATTGGTTCCTTTTGAGTTAAGTAATTGATTCTCCTTCAAACTGAACAAATCCCCAACATCTTCAACAACATGCTCTTCTACTAAAAGCTTGACTGTCTGTTCACCCAAGCCCTCTATATCCATCGCAGTTCTGCCCGCAAAATAGCTGATTCCTTGTCGGATCCGAGCTGGACAAAGCTGATTTTGGCAATAGGTGTTTGCATCTCCAGCTTGTCTGGTGAAGGCATGATTACAGGAAGCGCATAGTTTAGGAAAATGCCATGCGTCACTAGTTGTAGACCGCTGGCTCAAAACTGGACCTAACACTTCTGGAATAACATCGCCTGCTTTCCTTACAAAAACGACATCACCAGGTCGAACATTCTTATAAGCCACCTGATCTTCATTGTGTAAAGTAGCCATTGCCACAGTAGACCCACCAACAAAGACTGGCTCTAGAACCGCAAACGGAGTAGCTCGACCAGTTCTTCCTACAGATACTTCGATTGACAGAAGTTTTGTAGTTCGTTCTTCCGGCGGGAACTTAAAGGCGATCGCCCAACGTGGAGCTCGACTGGTAGAGCCTAACTTTTCTCTATCTCTTAAACTATCTAGCTTTATAACGACTCCATCAATTTCATAATCTGGTATGTGTCGATTCGTAATCCATTTTTTACAAAATTCTTTGACTTCTTCAAATCGATCAAAAAACTCAATCTCGGGACTTACGGGCAATCCTAGGGCAGATAAAAACTCAAATGTTTGGGATGAATATTCCATTGCCAGTTCGAGGCTTTTCTCCTCTAGCTGATAACTCCAGAACGACAAGCCACGTGAAGCCGTAACTTTTGAATTTTTTTGACGCAGGCTACCTGAAGCAGTATTTCGAGGATTTATGTATGCGCTTTCTCCTTTCCTGATCTGCTCTTCATTCAGGGCTTTGAAACGCGAGATGGGAAGGTACACCTCCCCACGTACTTCAAGAACATTTGGCGCATGTGGTCCTATAACCTTGGGGATATCTTTGATGGTAGAAACATTGGCAGTTACGTCCTCCCCAATTCTGCCATTACCGCGTGTTGCAGCCTGAACCAACTTCCCCATTTCGTATCGTATGGATACTGCTAGTCCATCGAATTTAAGCTCACAAACAAATCTTGGTGAGGTAACGTCTCCGAGACTTTTACTGACACGTTCGTGCCAGACATCTAGCTCGTCGAAACTCATAGCGTTGTCCAACGACATCATCGGCACTTGATGTTGTACTGGGCTAAACAACACACTTGCCTTCGAACCAACGTCGTTAGTCGGAGAATCTTCTAGCTCATACTCTGGATGACTCAGCTCTAGATTAACTAGTTCTCTGCTGATCAAGTCATAGTCGGCATCAGCGATTGTTGGTTCCTCTAACTCATAATACGCGACATTATGTGCGCGAATTTGAGCTCGTAGCTCTGTGATACGAGATTCAATAACTCTCGCTTTAATAACATCAGGAGGGCTGTTGCTGTCTTCCATATCAAAACCGACAATACCTAACAGTAGCTGCGATGAGGGACCGATTAAAGAAGAGAATTTAAATGCTTCTCCAGCTAGACCATTGAGAGATATTACGCCACGCTTATAGAGATGTTACGCACCAGCAAGCCTTCCGCCTTTCTTCAGAATTGGAAAGAAAATCCTTCACTATGGCTGGTTCGCATCAACTGGCTAATTTTACCGCTATCTCTCGGCGATATATTTGACGAATTTCTTAAGGATTCATCAGGTAACACTCAAGTTTTATTTGCCGCTTACCTTTGGCTAATCTGGTTTTTCGTTCTTACTTGCACACTAATACGCAGAGCTTGGTCACTCACTGCGGTCCGGATTACTGCTCCCTTAACGTTAGTCGCTACCGCATTAACAGCGACCGGTTCGACTCTTGATTGGGTAGCTTTCATACATAGTTGTGTCATCATTATTCTCGTTTTCCTTCCAGAGCTAGGTAATTCATTAGTAGACGGATTGAGCTATGGGAATGAGCGACGCCTCTTACTTCGTTGCCCTTCTGCCCTCTATCTAGGGCCCCTACCCTTAGCGTGGGTCGTGACGGTTTCAGGCGCCTGGCTAGGTCCAATTTTCTTAGTTAACGGCCAGTGGCTCTTCGGATCAATTTCCATTTTTTTCGGAATTCCGATAGCTGCAGCAGGCATTCGATCCATGCATCAGTTGTCTAAAAGGTGGATTATTTTCGTTCCGAATGGATTCGTACTTCATGATTTACTTTCAACACGGGAACCATTTCTTATTCGTCGAGCTGATCTATCTAGCCTCGGCGCCATCAAGACCGGCGACAGCTTAGATTCTGAGGGTTTCTTGGACATTTCACAAAATGCACTCGGCGCCGTTCTTCAAGCGAGCATTGATGGAGAGGTAGAAGTAGTTCCACAATCTCGCCAAATCGCCGAAGTTAAGTTAGTCAAACAAGTTTTCTTCTGCCCTACCCGGCCCGGGGCGGCCCTCAAAGAAGCAGCAAACCGCAACCTGCCAAGGTTGTAACTACTCGTTCGACAATGCACCCTGTTTTGCAATGGCGCCGCCGATAACAAGATCATCATGGTAGAAGACAACGGCTTGCCCCGCCGCAACTCGCTGCCTCTTCGAATCCCAGGTCAGCGTTCCGCTTGCATCAAGCCAGCCAGGTGCGGGTTTCCCATGGGCGCTCGTCTGGGCAAGTACCTTTCCAGAAAAAGGTGCGTCAGCCCAACTAAAGTCTTTAAGTACAACGGTGTCTGACTTTAGCTCTGAGGCGTCACCAACGCGAACTTTCCGAGACGGCATGTCAACCGCCACAGCATAGGACCGGCCGGAATTTCCGCCAAGATCAAGACCTTTTCTCTGTCCTACAGTAACTAGTTCGATTGCTTCGACTGAGCCGACAACTTTGCCATCAGCGTCTACGAGGCTCCCAGGGTGCAACTCAACTCGTTCTGCTAGAAATTTCTCTCTTCCGTTATCTGCAGTGATAAAACATACATCCTGACTATCGGGCTTATCTGCTGTTCGCAAACCTAACTCAGTCGCATATTTGCGAACAGCTTCTTTACTTAAGTCACCGACGGGAAATCGTAAATAAGCTAGATCCTTGGATCGCAACATGTAGAGGACATATGACTGATCTTTTCCTATGTCAGCCCCTCGCCTTAGTCTGGCACCTTCATTTACACCCGACAAACGAACATGGTGACCCGTTGCTAAAGCGTCGAAACCCAAACGATGTGAACGTTCTACGAGAGCATCGAATTTAATGTGTCGGTTGCACTCGATACACGGATTTGGTGTCATTCCGGCAACATGTGAGTCAACGTAGGGCTGAACCACATGTTTATCAAATTGGTCACCATAATTAAAGACGAAATGATCTATGTCCAGCTGTTGTGCTACTCGTCGCGCATCATCAACATCAGACACTGAGCAGCAGCCCTTATCTTGCTCGCCACCCCATAGCTTTAAAGTAATACCAGTTATTTCATGACCTTCATTTTTTAAAAGCGCTGCAGTTACAGAACTGTCCACTCCACCAGACATGGCCACTAAAATTTTGCTCATAGTGACCCTCTGAGTTGCTCTACAGCCTTCGGGATTACCTCTAACGCCACATCAATCTCCGCAGGCTTAGTGCACCATCCCATAGACAAACGGAGCGATCCCGCCGCCGTCCTTCTATCCATGCCCATGGCGGCTAATACGTGCGAGGGTTCCATGGCACCTGAAGCGCAGGATGCAGCAGCAGACGCCATTACGTTGTCACGCTCCAACAAGACTAACAACGCTTCACTCTCGATTCCTTCAAATACTAATTGTGTTATTCCTGCTGATCGCGAAGACCTCGGCACCGTCTCAGCGCATCTGTCAATTGTGGCTAACAACCCATCGACTAGCCGATCTCTTTCTTTAGTCAATCTCGATATCTCCGAATCTCGACTCAATGTTAGTTCCGCAAGTGCAGCGCCAAAGGCAACTATTCCAGCAGTGTTGTGAGTCCCGCTTCTACGCTCCGCCTCTTGCCCACCTCCGAGCATCTGGGCCTGAAGCGCCACTCCTTCTCTTAACGCCAGCACACCAACACCTTTAGGAGCGCCGAATTTGTGGCCACTAAGAGATACTAGATCAGCTTTTGCTGCCGCCTTCTTAATGTCCACCCAGTTGACTGCCTGGACGGCGTCAGTATGCAGCAAGGTCGTGGGTGACACATTTTCTATCACTTCCGCAACCTTATCCAAGTCACAGATAGCTCCAGACTCGTTATTAACCATCATTACCGACACTAACGAGGTCGTAGACTTCAATAATTCTGACAGGTGATCGAAATCGACCTGTCCTTCATCCGTCACTCTGACTTTTTTCCCACCGAGAACTTCTACTGGGTGAAGAACAGCATGATGCTCACTCTCAGGACATATTACGGCTCCCGGATAGTCGCTGAACCCTCTAATCCCCAAATTATCTGACTCCGTCCCGCCACTTGTGAATACAATTCCGTGGGGCGAGAACCCGATAGCTTCTGCTACCTGTTCGCGCGAATCATCTATCGCAGCTCTGGCTCTACGAGCCATTCGGTGCGCACCCGAAGGGTTTCCATAGTGATCGCTCAGATACGGCATCATGAACTCAAGCACACTGGGTCGAATCGGTGTTGAGGCGGCGCAATCTAAGTAAGTGGTTCCTCTCCTAGAACTATCCGACATGGTTCTAGGTTAGGTTGAATCATTGCGCCATTTACAATTTAATTTCTTTTAAATTCGCTAAATAAAAATTCGACTTGCATCATTTCGAAATCTAATTTTTGAGAACGAAACCCATATGAATAACTAAAACAACATGAAGGGTTTATCTACTTTATCGATCTTGCACCTAAGCTCGGCTGCGAGGAGCGAGGAACTCAATGGACATAAAAGTATCAATCGAGTTACCTACATCAATAGAAAATACTTGGAAATACATCGCTGACATCCAATCGCATACCCAATGGATGCAAGATGCTTTGTCCATAACCATTACATCCGATAAACGCGAAGGGGTCGGAACTTCTTTTGAATGTTTGACCGCTGTCGGACCATTTCGACTTACCGATAAAATGGAAATAACTGACTGGCAGCCTCCTTATCTCATGGGCGTCAAACACAACGGCTTAGTTAGCGGCCAAGGCAAGTTCTCACTTGAGATTAGCGAAGCTGGGACTCTATTTACTTGGGAAGAAGACTTAGAATTATCCTGGAACTACGGAGGAAAACTCGGAGAATCACTCGCGACGCCAATTCTCAAGGCCATTTGGAAAAAAAATCTCAGAGCACTTCGTGCTCAAATATTAAATAAGCAACTTCTCGCTGAATCTCAAACTTCTGGAGACCTCGACCAGGAAAGAGAGACAAGATTCACTTCCCAAAAACGTTCGACAGAAAGTAGAACACCAGGAGAAAATTCTATACGGGAAAGAGACGCAATAACGATTCTAAGGGCATCAAAATATCCAGCACCCAACATGGTTGGTGAACTCACCGACGGCTCAATTATTTTGGAAAAGCCCGAGGGGTCAACAATGCTCAAAGACTTAACATCTAGGCCATGGCGCATCCATAAACACGCCAGAACTTTGGCCCAGCTGCACCGAAAGTTGGGCGATATTGAAGCTCCACTAAGCTGGGCTCAGGTCTGCCCTGGGAGTTCGGTATTGCATCTAGACCTTCACCCCGGAAATGTTCTCATAACAACTGACGGGCCAGTAGTCGTTAACTGGCACACAGTGGCTCGAGGATCGACTTCATTCGATGCCGCATTAACATACGTCATGCTCCGCACAGGTGAAACAGATTCTAAATTATTTGCTCGTCTTGTCATTAACACCTTTCGTAAAACTTTTGCACAGTTTTTTGCAAAAGCATTTGGAAAAGAACAGATAGAAAAATATCTACGAGAAGCTGCAGAACTTCGATTACTAAATACCAATCTGAGCGCAACAGAACGCGAACGAGTGTTTGCCCTCGCTCGAGGCGAACTCGACTAGATCTAACTTATTCTAGACTCCTGCAAAGAATTCATTAGTTGTTCAACTGCTTCATACGGATCAATCTGTCTCGCCTCTAATTGCTCATGCAGGGATTCACTTAAAGCACCTTCAGATAGAGAAACAACTCTGGCTTCGATGCTTCGGAGGAGGATTTCATTAAACTCAGTTCTAGCTCTCTGCGCTCGCCGGGCAACTAATTCACCGCTCTTCGTCAAGTGCTGCCGGTGATTTCCTATCTGTTCCCAGAGATCTTCTGTCCCTTCTCCCGTTGTACCAACGGTCATTACAATCGGAGGCTCCCAGCTTCCTATAGAGGACAGCTCCAACATCTGCTGAATGTCTCGACGTGTATCATCAGCTCCAGGCCGTTCAGACTTATTGATAACAAAAATATCTGCGATCTCCATCAAACCAGCTTTATTTGCTTGGATAGAATCTCCCCAACCAGGATTGACCACAACAACAGTGGTGTCAGCTGCACCAGCGATCTCTACCTCGACCTGGCCGACTCCTACAGTTTCCACAAACACCCATGGCCATCCCAACGCATCCAGAACCCTCACAGCTTGAGGCGTTGCTAGACTCAAGCCGCCCAAATGGCCTCGCGTTGCCATTGATCGAATGTATACGCCATCATCCAGCACATGATCCTGCATGCGCACCCGGTCGCCTAGGATGGCTCCTCCGGTAAAAGGAGACGATGGATCTACCGCGAGCACAGCCATTCGTTCTCCAGTTTGGCGCACAACAGATGTTAGGGCAGAGCTAAGAGTTGATTTACCGGATCCCGGTGCTCCTGTAACGCCAACTGTATGGGCTTGCCCCGCTCCTTTGAACGTCAATGATCCGATTAACCGGGCATCGGCACCACCCTGTTCCACCAAAGACATCAAACGCGCCATCGCTAATCTGTGCCCATCGCGTGCCGCAGCTAGAATTGCTAGGGGATCTTTTGAAAGCGTGCTCATGATGCAATAGATACCAAGGAATCGAAAGTAGGCGAAACAATCTAGGCGCGTTCTACCTGTGCGCCCATTGCCGTCAGCTTACCTGCGAGGTTTTCATATCCCCGATCGATGTGTTCAGCTTCGTAAACTTCGGTTACTCCGTCAGCTCCCATGCCTGCGACTACTAACGCAGCTCCTGCTCGAATATCATGGGCTCTCAC
>CAJQGN010000099.1 GCA_905477545.1 uncultured Acidimicrobiales bacterium
GTTCCTGAGGAGAACTTATTCCTCCCACCATCCCAAGGGTTTGGCGCTGCGATGGAAGGAATAGACCTTGCGAGGGTCCTTGTGAGCGCCATGTCCTGCGGGATGCTTCGGTCAGGTCTGGAGACCGCCGTAAACTACGTCCTAAACAGACAAGCGTTCGGCGGAAGACTTTCAGATCTACAAGGTATTAGATTCATGCTCGGAGATGTTGCTACCGATCTTGAAGCCGCCACACTTTTGACCTACGAAGCGGCGAACATTATTGCTGCAGACGGCAACGCTAGCGTAGCCGCTGCGCACGCTAAAAAGTTTGTCACTCGCGTTACTGAGACGGGCTTGGCGCAGTGCATGCAAGTAATGGGAGCAAACGGTTCGTTGAGAGAACACTCGCTCTCGCGCCACTTGGCCGCTTCAAGACTGACTCACTATTTAGACGGGGCGACCGAAATTCAAAATGTAGTGATTACGAGAGATCTATTTTCAGAATAGCTATTACAACCAAGGTGTTTCAGATAGAAGGGTTTTCAGAAAAGTCAGGTACCCCCTTATCAAGTTCAACACCTGCGGAGTTCAAAAATCCAGACACCATCCTGTAAAAACCTGCGGTCAATATAAGTTCAATTATTTCCGCATCATTCCAAGAATCTTTCAAGGCGAGCCATGTTTTGTCACTGACACAGTCATCCACGCATAGGTCATCGACCATGTTAATGAGAGCCCCGTCAGCTTTGTCCCAAGCGTTCGCCCCGATGGGGCGCAGCAGAGCCACAATTTCTTGGTCGCTGAGTCCACATTTTTTTCCGATTAAGGTGTGCTGCCCGAACTCGTATCTAGATGCACAGTTAGCCCCAACTCGTAAAATTACTATTTCGCGTTCACGTTGAGGAATCATTCCTTTGTTTAAAATGAATCCACCTAAAAGATTAAATCTTTTTAAAAGCGCTGGATGTTTGGCTAACACACCAAAAATATTTGCCGGCTTTCCGTCTATAAGCAAAGTTTTTTCTAAAAGTCCACTTAATTCTTCGTCTGCCTCTGTAATCGGCGTAATCCTAAATGAACTCGGGCGATAGGTCATATATCAGTATCGCGCGAACCTCACTGAATTTCAGAGATTTGCGCTCTATCGTAATCTCTATGTCTGAGATCAGAGCCGGTAGAAACGTCACAATCGAATCCGCTATAAGCTCAATTCCTGATGGTGCCAGAATTTATCTGGCTCAAGGTTCAGGAACTCCTTTCAAGTTCCTAGAAGAACTTGATTCACGACGCCAAAACTTTCAAAGTCTCGAATTCGTTAGCGCATTTATGTTGGCTCAACCCGCGCCTCTTCAGCACCTCGGGGAGCCTTTTAGATGGCTATCGCTACAACCATCTCCTGCTTTTCGAGATGTCCTTGAAAACCCTTACTTTGATATAATTCCTGGCAGGTACTCTGACCTAAATGGTCTTTTTGATCCAGGCGCGCCCTTAGCTGCAGATGTGTTGGTTTGTCAGGTGAGCTCTCCTAGAGCAAACGGAAAGATGAGCCTCGGTACCGGGGTTGGAGGTCATATCTCACTCTTAAAAAAAGCGCCATTGGTAATTGGCCAAGTCAATCCACTTATGCCATATGTGCATGGAGAAGGAGAATGTCACCGTTCGAATTTTGACTTGTTGGTTGAGATTACAGAACCATTGAAAGAACTCGCACCCGCCAAAATTGACGCTACGTCGAAAGCTATAGCAAGTTATGTTGCTCCATACATTCGAGATAATTCGACTCTTCAGTTTGGCATCGGCGCAATACCTGATGCGGTGCTCTCAACTCTTGACCACCGCGCTGGGCTCGGTCTTCACGGTGGAATGATTAATGATGCGTGTATAGATTTAATTGAGTCTGGAGTAGTTGATAATCTCAACAAAGGTTGTGATTTAGGGGTTTCTGTGGCAGCAGAGATTATGGGAACCCGGGACTTATATGACTGGGTAGATAATAATTCTCGAATTAGAATGGCTAATGGATCTTGGACTCATGGACTTAAGGGTCTTGCTTCTGTAAAGAATTTTATTGCTCTTCAATCTACAGTTGAAGTTGCTTTAGATGGGTCGTGCAATAGCGAGTATGCCTCAGGGCGCTACATATCAGGTCCTGGCGGAGCACCAGATTTTGCATTCGGTGCATCAGTCGCCACTGGCGGTCGTTCAATTCTTGCTATGCCATCAACCGCGGCAAAAGGCAAAATTTCGCGAATCGTCACTAACTTTCAACCAGGTGCACCTACTACTCTGCCTTCCTATACCACAGATATTGTGGTTACTGAATTCGGAGCAGTCGAGCTTCGCGGGAAGACTTTACGCGAGCGAGCAGAGCTACTTGTATCAATCGCTCATCCTGACTTTCACCATACTTTAACAATATAATTTACTGGCCAAAAAATCAGAGACGACGGGAGGAGGCTTGTTGACCCGTCGAACCGTATGTTATGCCCACCATACGATGCAAATTACGAGAATTGTGGAAGCGCCCTTGGACACGAGGGCCTGCCGCCAACATTCCGCCGTCGACAATGTGTTCCTGGCCGCTCACGAACTGAGCCTCATCACTAGCTAAAAAAGTAGCCATGGAAGCTATGTCACTTCCTTCTCCTCTTTTCCTTAGTGGTTGAAGTTCTCTCACAACTTCTTCAGCTTGCTCTGGTTTTTCGCTATGCATAAGTGGCGTAAAAATTATTCCTGGGCAAATAGCATTTACTCGAATGTCATTAGCCGCTAACTCTACCGCGGTAGTTTTTGACAGATTAACAACCGCTGCCTTCGCAGCTGAATAAGCTTGAGGACCGGCACCGCCTCCCATTCCAGCTATTGAAGCTGTATTAATTATCGAACCCCCTTCATCTTGCGGAATCATCACCCGAGCAGCATGTTTAGTTCCTAGAAAAACAGACCTAACCAGAACCTTAAATGTTGTATCCCAGTCATCTACTTCGATCTCAGTAATAGGTCCAAACGCCCCGCCGATGCCAGCATTATTAAACACAATGTCGAGACGTCCAAAGGATTCAATTGCTAAATCCGTCATCGCCGCTACATCGTCTTCTACCGAAACATCTGTTCGCGTAAATCTGACGTTCTCAGTATTTCCCGCATTTTTGAGTGCAGCCAAAAGTGCTCGTCCATTCTCAGCATTGAGATCCCCAACTATTACAGAAGCACCTTCTAACAAGAATCGTTCCACAGTGGCAAGCCCCATACCGCTAGCTCCACCAGTAACAATTGCTACTTTGCCAGTAAGTCGATCACCCATATTTTTACCCCAGTCTTTTAAATTCGCTTAATTTAAGTCGTATTCTCACGCGTATTAAGGGCATCATACTTGCAATCCGAAGTACGGTCGACAAATGGATCTTCAGCTATCTGGAAAACAAGCAGTAATAACAGGGGCATCTAAAGGAATTGGATTCGGTTGCGCTTTGTCTTTAGCCAAAGAAGGATGCGACGTTCACTTAGTTGCTCGCGATATGGATCTTCTTGATAAAAGCGCTAGCACAATCCGTGCGGCTAATCCGAATGCAATTGTCAAAGTTCATAGTTTTGACCTTTCAACTAGTGATAACCAGGTTGCTCTTATCGAAGCGACTGGAATACCTGACATATGGATTAATAATGCCGGAGCTATCCCAGGTGGGAACATTACCGATATCGACGACGAGACTTGGAGAGATGCCTGGGATCTAAAAGTTTTCGGCTATATCAACCTCTGCAGACAAGTCGTCCCAGCTATGGAGCTACGTGGAACCGGAGTTCTCCTCAACGTGATTGGTGCAGCCGCCGTTCGACCTCAACCTAGTTACATTGCGGGAGCAGTTGGCAACAGCGGACTTGTCGGCCTAACTACCGCTCTTGGTAGCCGAAGTATTCAACATGGGGTGCGAGTCCTTGCCGTAAATCCTGGGCTAATAGTTACTGACCGCATGGAAGATTTACTTCGTCAAACTGCAGAAGCTGACCTAGGTGACCCAAGTCGATGGGAAGAACTCATTCCGAGCGATCCCGCTCCGGGGACAATAGAACAATGTGCGGATGTGATTACTTTTCTTGTATCCCCTCGAGCAAGCCACGTCAGTGGTGCCACATTAAATATTGATGGTGGAGCTTCAGCTCGATAGAGACGTCACAAGGGCTTTAAAGGTGCAACAATAACTTAGAAGCATCAAATCCGGGGAGACCATATGCCAACGACAATGCAGCTTAATGAATTACCTGACCAACCGATGCATGATGTGCACCGAATCGAGCACAATGGCGCAGTTGATGCAGATGGTCACATTCTTGAGCCACCAGATCTTTGGGAAGAGTATTTAGAAAAGAAATACAAAAAGACCGCACTCAAAATTTGCCTTGATGAAAAGGGGCTCGAAGAGCTTGAGATCGGCGGCGAAAGAAGCAAGATGAGTCGACGCGGGTTTCCTGCGACTCTGGGAGCCATGGGCGCACCTGATCTCGCAGACATTCAGAACAACCCCGATCGCAAGTACATGAATGAGTCTCCCTATGGGTCAATGGACCCATCGCAACGTCTAAAAGTACTTGATGCTGAGAACTTAGATGCTGCTATTTTGTATACAACAGTCGGCCTTTTGTGGGAAGCCGAATTAACCGACCCAGAGCTTAGCCAGGCCTATACAAGAGCATACAACCGTTGGATCGTTGACTTCTGTAAAGATGGGGAAGGGAGGCTTATCCCCGCCGCACACTTATCTCTATCAGATCCAGAAGCTGCAGCTCGCGAATTGAGACGCTCGGTCAACGATGGAGCCAAAGGCTGTTACGTTGCCCCATTCACGCATTCAGCAAAACCATTAGGCCATCCGGATAATCACATCGTTTTTCAGACTGCTCAAGAGCTCGGGGTTCCATTTGCGATCCACCCAACGTTCGAGCCCCAGTGGACTAAAGGTGGCCGAATGGGAACTTGGGAAAACGTCAAGCAACTCCGCTTGACTGCATCAGTTACTGCCTCCGATGGCGTCAGACACCAATTCACTACGCTTTTTGATTATGGCGTGTTCGACCTGTATCCCGAACTAAAAGTTCTGGTTTTGGAATCGGGCGGCGGTTGGATCGGATACTGGCTAGATCGAATAGATGCCGTTTACAGTCACACATTCATCGGCGGTCGGGTCCCCTTGCAAATGAAACCTAGTGAATACTTTATGCGTCAAATTTGGATTAGCTGTGACCCAGATGAGAGAACAATTCCAGCTCTAGCCGAGCGCTATGGATACGACAGATTCATCTGGGCTTCCGATTTCCCCCATGCCGACCACACACCCGAATACGTGCATGATTTAAATGAACTGGTTTCAATGTTTCCCAAAGAACACCGCCGAGGGTTCATCGGCGATAATACTCGTAAACTTTTCGACTTTTGATAAACATCCACGATTCAATTTTGAATTTTTTGCAGGTAAGTTCATCAAAATTTGCTGAGCCGGGATAGTTTAAATTCGTTAGACCTTTCAAGTCTTTGCATTCAACGCTTGTGAACTGGGCGCGGATCAGACAAGTGTCCCAGAGGCGACCGGGCGCGTAGTCCTCCGTCGACAACTATTGATTCACCAGTAACGAAAGAAGATTCATCGCTAGCAAGCCAAACTGCTGTATTTGCTATCTCTTCCGGTTGCCCAAGACGCCCGATCGCGTGCGCATTGAGCTGAACTTCAAGAACCCCTGGATTTTCCATCATTCTACTAACTGGCGGGGTCTCAATCGTTCCCGGACAAATAGCATTAACTCTGATGCCCTGAGACGCGTGATCAGTACTCATTGCTCTCGTCAAATTAATAACGGCCGCTTTGCTCGCTGCATACGAGACACTGCTTCCATCCCCGTGCATGCCTGATATCGAAGCAGTGTTAATTACTGAGCCACCACCTCTTTTCAGCATTTCAGGAACAGCAAACTTCCCACCAAGAAAAACGGACCTCACGTTGACTGCCATAACCAAATCCCAATCGGCAACTTCCAGGTCCACTACGTTTCCAGGAAGCAGAGTTCCGGCGTTGTTATACATAACGTCCAGTCCACCGTACTCTTCCACGCACACCCTAATCAGAGAACTCACTGAATCCGAGTCAGATACATCAACTTCGATTGCTATGGCATGGCCTCCGTTATCGTTAATTGAGGCGGCTACTTCCTCCGCTTTTCGCTTACGGATATCGGCTACGACTACAGCAGCACCTTCGTCAGCGAACCTCTTTGCGCTAGCGGCTCCAATACCGGAGCCGCCTCCAGTGACTATTGAAATTTTATCCTTCAGTAACATACTCATCCCCTAATTCCCTACATAGAACAACCTACCGGAGCTATCGTTGTTTTTGAGAGCATCATCGAAGACGGAGATTAGATACATGGCAAGTGAAGCATTCCACAAAATTCGAGATCTCGTTGCTACTAAACCCATTCCTAGCGAGGTAAAAGCTAATCGAGCTTTCCTTGACGCAGGAGCTCGCCCGCTCGCAAAGGGAGTTAACGGCACGTTAATTAATGCCAATGAAGTGACGGCGGAGATGCAAATTCCTGAAGGAGCGGTGTCTGACGCAGTCATCCTCTATTTTCATGGCGGGGGGTATGTAGGCGGATCGATTGCTTCACACCGAAATCTGACTGGAAGTCTAGCTTTAGCTTCTAACTGTAAAGTTCTTTCAGTTGAGTATCGATTAGCCCCTGAGAGTCCCCATCCGGCGGCCGTCGAAGATGCCATTAATTCGTACAAATGGCTGCTAAGCGAAGGCTACGATCCGAAGAAAATAGCTATTTGTGGTGACTCTGCGGGAGGGGGCTTAGCTATCGCGGTTCAACTCAAGATCCGTGATGAAGGTCTACCGTTGCCTGCTGCATCAGCTCCGATCTCTCCTTGGATTGATATGGGCCTATCAGGAGACACCATGTCAACGCGCCAATCCAGAGACCCTTTGATTCGGCTTGACTTGATCCGTGAGTTCAAAAGCCAATTTCTTGGACCAAACAACAACTCCGACGATCCATATGCGTCGCCGCTTCAAGCCGACCTGTTTGGTCTACCGCCCATGCTCATCCATGTTGGAGATGATGAGATGCTTCTTTCCGACAGCCAGCGGTTAGCTGAGAAAGCATCAGCGGCAGGAGTCTTAGTAACTCTTGAGGTATGGCCCGAGATGATTCATGTCTGGCATACATTCGTCGGTTTGTTTCCAGAGGCTCAGGATGGAATCAACCGAATCGCAGAGTTTCTTTCTGCTCACCTAGAGATCTGAATAGTTACTCTGGGGGCTTCGTGCGCAGAATTTTTTGGATAACCAACTCTTCGTACTCGGTCTCGCTTAGACCCGCTAGATCACAAGCCGCATAGTGGTTATGTTGACCCATGCTGGGAGCTGCTGAGCGCATAGTGGCCGGAGTTAGCGATAATCGGCAAGCAAACCGAGGCCAGAAATGACTTCCAGCTTGTGGATGGGCTAATTTACTAAAAAATTTATTGAAGTCTAAATTTAGGTCTTCCATTACATTTGAGGCGTCATTCACAGCTCCAGCTGGCACCCCTAAACCCTGCAGTTTGAACATCATCTCCTGATCGTTGTGTCTACTAGTGAGATCTGAGATCTTCTTGTCAAGCTCATCGTGTCGATCCCAACGTTCATCTAGATCAAGATCTTCTAAGTCGTGCCAAGAGGCATAGCTACAAAGCGCTCGCCAAGAGAAATCGTCTACGACCGAAATAGCTATCCACCTGTCGTCGCCTGAACATTTGTAAACGCCTTGCGGAGCTCTCCCAGGGCGTCTATTACCCCACCTTTTTTGCTCACCAAAAAACTGAGATGCTACTAAGTGATGTCCAATCATGTTGATTGCCGTTTCCATTTGGGCAACTTCTATGGTCTGACCTTGTATCTCAGTTTGTACTTTTCGGTCTAACAAACCAATTACCGCAGCTGCAGCAGCATGCATCCCGGCAATCGGGTCCGGCCATGCGATACCATTTTTCCAGGGGCCCTCATCGAAATATCCGGTTAACGCTGTATGTCCAACATGGCCAGCGATTGTAGGACCATACGCAAGCCAATCGCGATTTGGTCCATCGCGACCATACCCAGGCATCGTTACATAAACAAGGTCTGGGTTTACGCTATGCAAAAAATTTTCATCAAGTCCGAAAGCTGGCATAACTCGCGGCGCATAGTTTTCAATTACAACATCTGATTTAGCGACAAGTTTGGTGAATAACTCACGGCCCTTTTCTTTGTCTATCTCGATAACGGCGGACAACTTATTATTAGCGTATTTGTTGTGAAACCCACTTCGATTCCAAGGTTCATCGCCAGCTTCATCATCTGGAAAAAAATGCGTATTTTGGACATAGGATTCTGGAACATTCACAGGTGTCCTGGTCCATGGGACCTCCGCCATCAGAACTTCAGCCCCTAGGTCCGCTAGTATCCGGGCAGCAAGAGGGCCGGCCCAAACACGCGTCATGTCTAAAACTCGTATGCCCGTTAATGGCCCATGAGCCAAGTCTTCCAGGGGATCACAGCCATCACCGGATTTACTTAAAACTCTTTTGGGGGCTAACTCCCATTGATGCTTACTCATCCGGAAAGGCGCTCCAGGTAGGCTCAATCCCTTTCTTGGTTTAGTTTGCCAGAAGTCTCGCTCGGCAAGATGCTCGTCAGCTAAAAGATCTTCCATCCCCGACACAGGAGCGACTGGAATGCGCAACGCTTGGAAAAGTTCAATTAACTCATGTCTCTTTTGCTGGAGTAGATAGGGTCTTAAAGCACTATCTACTAGCTTCTGATCAGACATTAAGTCAACTATCGATGTAATACCCGATTCGTCAAGCAGTCCTGCAAGACCTGTGACTTCAAGCATTCTTTCCATCTGATCAGTTTGCGAAACTGCTAGACCAATCCACCCATCGGAGCACTCATAGGCACCTATTGGAGTTCCAGGGCCGGCGTATCTATTTCCTAAGCGATTGAGAATACTGCCATTATGGGTATGCCTCAACAATGTAAACTGATGGAGTGCAGCTAGAACTTCTTGATGTGACGTCTCGACTACTTGACCGTGTCCTGTGCGAGACCGAACATACAATGCAGAAAGCGCTCCTATGAACCCTGTTATGCCCGAGGCTAAATGAACTAAGTCAGGTACTCCGTTTAGAGGCTCTCTTTTCGGATCACCAGTTAATCGAAGATGTCCACTGACGGCGGCGTCTACCAAATCGGTCGAACGCCAATTACGATATGGTCCCTCTATCCCAAACGGCGAAATTCTAAGAACAATTTGTCCGGGGTGGTGAGGCTGGAATGGAACTTCTATAGCATCAACAGACGAGGACTGGATAACGATATCAGCATCTGCTAGATGCTCTTTGTAATCGCTTTCTAAATGTTTAGAAATATCAAAGAAAGCTGCGACGGCAGGTTGGTTGTTACCATCAAGCAGTATTACTTCGCTTCCATAGTCCGCAAAAAGCTTTGCAGCGTAGGATCCAGCTAGTGAACCGCCCAGTTCCGTTACCTTCACCTCAGCTAATGCTCCAGCGACACTCAAGGAATTACTCCTAAAGATTTAAGTTCTTCTATCTGATCCCATCCAATTCCAAGTTCCATTAGGACAAGTTCTGTGTCTTGTCCTAACTCCGGTGAAGCCGATGAAACAGTCCATTTAGTCTTCGAAAAGTCAATTGGTGTGGCGACCATCTCAACGGTTTGACCATCAGGAGTTGGGACTTCTATGAAACAACCAGCAGCTCTGGCCTGAGGATCATTCAAGACTTCAAGCGTTGACTGCACTGGAGCCCACCAAACATCATTCTGATCAAATATTTTTCCCCACTCCGACCTCGTTTTGCCGGACATCGCTTCATCAATTTTTCTAGTTAGAAATTCTGCATTTTCTAGTCTATTTTCGATAGTCGAAAACTTCGGTTCGTCGTACCAAACTTCTCTATCAAGCGCCTTCACGACTTGTGGCCAATGGCGGTCGCCTTCGAGCCCAAGCATCCACAGCCACTCCCCATCGGAACAGCAATAACAATTTATAAGTGGATTCGGTTGACGTAATCTACTTTTTGCCTCAGTGTCAACGCCCGTGACTGCCGTAACGTTGTGATCCCATCCCAACATGTATGTGCCTAATCGGATTAGGGAGGCTTCTACTAACTGACCTGACCCACTTTTTTCTCTATGGAATAAGGCTGCCGATACACCGGCAGCTGCCGACATCCCAGTCATGTGGTCACCCATCCCACCTCGCTGAACCGGTGGTTCTGAACTACCTGAACTTAGAGCACTTGCAATTCCGGCTCGTGCCCAAAAAGCGCCTATGTCGTATGACTGCCTGTCAGTTTCAGATCCTCGCAACGAGAGCCCAGTCACGCTCGCGTAAACTAGCCTTGGATACTTAGTAGCAAGAGTTGGATAATCAAGTCCAAGACGTTCTAAACCACCAGGTCGAAAATTGGTAACGAATACGTCGGCTGAACCAAGGAGCGAATGCATGAGTTCCATGCCTCGAGGAGTTTGCAGATCTATGACGACACTTTTCTTTCCACGATTGTCCAGATCAAATGGCGGATTACCTTGATCCCCGTAGAGCCATTCCATCGACCGGAATGGGTCACCTGCATGCGGTTCAACTTTATATACTTCCGCTCCCCAATCAGCCAGAATGCCTCCGCACGCTGGCCCCGCTACCCATAATCCTAATTCGACGACACGTACCCCCGTCATTGGCCCAGGCATTACGCTACCTTCCTTAACATTTACCAGATCGTACTAACAACGCTTGGTCGAGGCGACGGTATTTTACCTCATCATTCGAATCTGCGCCCACCAACAGGAATTCTGCTGAAAGTCCGAGAATATTCTCTTGGACTAATGAATGCCTTCTAGCTGTCTTCTCACTTACTGATTCGTCACCATTTAGGCTTCTTTCTGACGCTGCCTTAATCCACTCCTCGGGTTTACATGGAACAACTGGAGAATCCGATGAGAAGGTCACTTCCACATCACGTTCTATCAAACTACGGACCGGCCACAGCCACTTGTGTTCCACGCTTGTTAGCTGCTCTAAGTATTTTTGACCTCGATAAAGCATAAAAGAGGGCTGTGTCGACACGGCAATATTTAGTGTGCCCAATAAATCAAGCTGTTCAGGCATTGCTAGCGAACAGTGCTCAATTCTGTCTTTCGCTAACTCCGGGGCCTGGCTATCCGCAAATGCTAAGAGAGCATCGTTCAACGTATCTATATCCATTGAGTGCACAGCTGTTGGGAATCCACAGATATGGGCTTGTTGAACTAAATGACTTATTGAAGTTTGACCCAAGATGTCAGGCATTACTTTTGCGTGCCCAACAGACAGATTCCTAAAACGTTTACCATAGAAGAGGCCGTCAAGATTTTCTGCGCCCACCATAGCTACAAGGCTTGGGCTGATCGCTGGATTAAAAAGAGTGTCTAGCAGTTCCAGTGAATCTATATTGTTTGTATGCGTAGCATCGGTTACCGAAACAACGCCGTCCGCTTCGCACTGCTGAAACATTTTACTCGCAGCGCTTTCAATCTTGTTCATCGAAAGTCGCGGGACCTTAGAAAGCAAGTCATGCCTCTCTACTAAGATTTCGCTTGAACTATTCGGTACCTTCAGATCCAAGAAAGCAGCCGAGTTAACAACAGCCACATGGCCAGTACGGTGGTGAAGAACGGTCGGTGTGTGCCCAGTTACTCGATCTAATTCTTCCCGGGTAGGATGACGCCGTTCACGAAGTAATGCGTCGTCATATCCCCAGGCTCTTAGCCATTCACCATCACTACTTTTCGCTTCATCTAGTGTTTGCATCAACTCCGGTATCGTCTCGCAGAAAGATACATCCAACGAACAGAGGCTTGCCAGCACTGACATTACATGAATATGGTCATCTCTATACCCAGGTTGCACCCACTCATTTTCCCCCAATTTAATAGTAGGAATGTCAGCGGCAACAGTAACGTCCAAGGCTCTAGCGATACCATCAATCAAAAGAATATTTGATGCTTCAGAATTTTGATTACCAAATCTAGTTATCCGACCCTCGATCAGGCACGGGCCCTTCAAATTAGATGCCAAGTTCTTCCAACAGAGGTATTAAATCCTTGCGCAAAAGCTTACCCGTGGAAGTACGGGGTAATTCATCCATTAAATGAATCGCTTCGGGTCTTTTAAATGGAGCTAACTTGCTTTTCGCGTAATCAACAAGTTCGGCTGCTGTTGTTCCACTGCCAGGCCGAACAACGGCAGCGGCCACCACCCTCTCGCCCCATTCTTCGCTCGCAACACCTACGACAGCGCATTCTAGTACCGTAGCGTTTTCATATAGAACAGCTTCTACCTCATCAGGAGAAACATTTTCACCTCCCCTGATGATCATGTCTCCAGTTCGACCACCTAAAAAGAGATAGTCATCAACATCTAAATACCCAAGGTCGCCAGTATGAACCCAACCCTCATTATCAACAGTAATTCGTGTTTTTTCTTCGTTGCCCCAGTATCCGTCCATGGCTCTAAACGTGCGCAACTGGACTTCTCCTAGAACTTCTAGTTCCACTGGGAGGCCAGCCTCATCTACTATTCTGACTTCGACGTCATCAAGGACTTTTCCAACTGAACTTAATCGTTTAAGTTTTAGAGCTTTCTCTGATTCGGTTCCGTCGACTCGATGATCATCTGGATCTAGTACCGCTACCGTCGAAGTAGTTTCGGTTTGTCCATAGGCTCCGGCAAATGAAACATTTTCTGGAAAGACTGTAATAGCTCGGCGAATCACTGATGGTGGCATCGGAGCGGCACCATAGGTTATTGCGTCCATTCCTTCAAAAGCGGCCATGCTAAAGTTATCGGCTTCCATAACTCTCGCGAGCATAGTTGGAACCAGAAATGCATGAGTTACAGAATGCTTCTGAACCGTTTCAATCCATGCTGATGCTTCAAACTGAGGGAGTAAAACAACAACTCGTCCGCTGTAGAGCGCATTCAGCATCGAAGTTACTCCTGCTATGTGGTACAGCGGCGCAGCTAGCGCCATCCGGCCCATATCTTCACCCGATGCTGCATCATTTGAGCCCATTACGTATCCGGTGATAGCACCATTCGTTAATTTAACTCCTTTCGGCATCGACGTTGTTCCACTCGTATACAGCAGGGCACACAAACCATCAAAATCGACATCTTCCGGAACTGGCAGTTCAAAAGCACCATCTCGAGCTGCAACGTAAGATTCTGCAACGTCAAGCATAAATACGTGCTCGACGGTTGCTGGTCGATTATCGGCGACAAGCTGTGCATAGCGACTTTCAGTAAACAAGACTTTGACACCACTGTCGGCCATCAAATGTGCAGCTTCCTCAGCTCCCGCTCTGAAGTTCATCGGAACGACGGTTGCTCCAACAAACGCTGCACCGAAGATAGCTTCGACGCAAGCAACACTGTTTGTTGCAAAGATTCCCACTCTGTCCCCTACCTCCACGCCTAGGGATGACAACATTCCAGCTACTTTGCTTGTGTTCTCCAGTAACTCTGCGTACGTAACTTGTCGGGCAACACCGCCGTCTGTCTCCGTCGAAGTGTCGATAAGAATTACTTGATCTCCAGCTATAGACGCCGGCATAAATAAGAGCATTCCTAAATTCACATTAACTCCCCTGTACAGAATCCGAGATGATCCCGATAGCACACTAGGTGCCTTAAACAAATTATCCGACTCTCCTAGCGAATAGAAAGCTAGTCTGCCATTATGTCGAAGAATATTGAATTTTGGATAGACCCCCTCTGACCTTGGTGTTGGGTGACAGCCCGTTGGGTTGTCGAAGAAGTAGCTGAGAGAAGAGACCTCAGTATCACATGGCAACCAATAAGCTTATTATTCAAAAATAATCCGGCTGAGACCAGTTCTTACTATCAAAAATCAACAACGACTCATAAGATGCTCCGAGTAATGGAATCGGTGCGCTCAGTGGATGGCAATCAGGCTCTGTCGAGCCTTTACTGGGAGTTCGCTTCTCGAATCCATCATGACAAGGACCTAGATTTCGATATTGCAGACGCACTGAGTGCTACTGAACTAGACCGATCCCACGCTAAGGCAGCAGATGAAGAACAGTGGGATTCTATTATTAGAGAACGCATGGACGCAGGCCTCGAGCTCGTCGGAGATGATGTCGGAACGCCAATAATCGCATGGAACAGATCCGACAAAACACGAATAGGTATCTTTGGGCCAGTAATAACTAGAGTTCCAAAAGGACCTGATGCTTTAAAGCTTTGGGATGCGATGGTTATGCTCGGTGACATCGATGGTTTCTGGGAGTTGAAGAAGACTCGTAATCAGAGTCCTGAGTTTGGAGAACGACCAAATTGACACTTGACATTTTTAACGAACTGAAAGTGATTGATACCGATAGCCACTGGTCCGAACCTTACGACCTCTGGACTAGCAGGGCTCCTGCTAAGTGGAAAGATCGAGTTCCGCAGATGGCCGAACGAGGAGGAAAGAGAAGATGGTGGTTCGACAAAGATATTCCCATCGGATTGCCGATTGCCTCTTCTGTTGTTGACACTGAAGGGCGAAAAATTACCGGTACCGCTTTCTTTGACATGGACAATGAGATGGTTCATAGAGCAAGCTTTGAACCGGAAGCTAGAACTGCGATGCTTGACGTTTTAGGTATCCACGCGCAGATAATGTATCCAAATGTTGCAGGTTTCGGGAATCAGAATTTCCTTAAATCTGCCGACAATGAGCTGCGGCTTCTAAGTGTCTCAATATACAACGACGCTTTAGCTGAGTTCCAAGAAGACACTGGCCATCGCGTCTTTGGCATGGCTCTACTGCCCTGGTGGGATCTAGAAGCGTCAGTAGCAGAAGTCAAGCGAGCTCATAGTAATGGTTTACGAGGTATGGTCACCTGCGCCAACCCCGAGGAAGCGGGTATGCCTGATATGGCTACCTCCGACTGGAACCCAGTTTGGGAAGTATGTTCAGAATTAAAAATGCCGATAAATTTCCATATCGGTTCGTCTAAGGGGAATCTTGATTTTTTTGGGAAGGCACCATGGCCTTCGTTCGGAGCAGAAAGAAAACTGGCCGTCGGATCTGCAAATTTATTTATGGGAAACGCACGAACGGTAGGTAATTTAATATATTCGGGTGTTCCTGAACGCTTTCCTGAACTTAAATTTGTTTCAGTTGAAAGCGGTATCGGATGGTTACCATTTTTTCTTGAAGTTTTAGATCATCAAATGTACGAAACGGCTCCAAACGAGTTGTCAGAACTTTCAATTCTGCCGTCTGAGTATTTTAAACGACAGTTTTACGGTTGCTTTTGGTTCGAAAAATCGACCATCAAACCAACAATAGATTTCTTGGGAAATCAGAGCGTAATGTTTGAAACGGACTTCCCTCATCCAACGTGCCTGTATCCCAGAGATGATGATTCTCTGCACGCAGCTCTCGAGGGGTTAAGTGATAACGATATACAATCTATTTTTCAAGATAATGCTGCGAACCTATATAACATAGCCATTTAAACTGAAGATACTTTCCACGAAATATTGTGAGCTTCGCGCCCCTCATTTGACCGTGATTACAACAAAAAGTCGCCTTCTTCGGGACTGCCCACACATAAGTTAACTTTTTCTAGCCGATCTGGAGAGCCAAGCGTCTTTCCAATTCGAGGCCCTGCGCCAAGGACAAATCACCTGCACCACTTACACATCTTTTCAAACGGCTGGTGAGTGCCAAATCCATGAGCGCTATTCTTTCGGCACAATAAAGTCCATGTTTTTCAAGATTATCCGGCTCTACCACTTCAGAAACCACACCCAAGGATAACGCTTCATTAGCATCTATGTTTTTTGCAGTCAGAATCAGAGGCAGGGCCTTGTTTGCTCCGATCACTCGCGTAAGACTTTGGGTGCCTCCGGCGGCGGGCAACATTCCTAGCTTAGTTTCGGGTAAACCAAGAACGGCATCAGACGCAGCTATTCGGATATCACATAATAACGCCATCTCTAGGCTGGAACCCATAGTAAATCCATGGAGTAGAGCAACACTTGGGACTTCTAAACCTAGCAACAGATTCCATGGATCTCGTTCCCAACGAATTCGTCTGGCTTCAGAGATTGAATCAGCACTACCAAACTCGGACAAATCAGCTCCTACCCCAAAATGTTTACCTTTACTGCGAAGCACAAAACACTTAATGTCTGGTATATCTCTGACCGCTCGAAAAATTTCTATTAAGGAATCTCGCATTTCTAAATCATAAATATTTAATGGTGCGTGACTGATAGTTGCTACTGCTATGCCATTCTCATCGATAGATAACTCCACTCGTTCCTTCATTTGTTGACCAACGGAACTATAGATTCTTCCAGAGACACTTCTCTATGCTGATCAGCTTCATCTGCTAGTTGCGCAACCGCAATCAAACATGCCGATAACCCTGCTATCGGGTCAGGGTATGAATACGCTGGCAAAGCAGGAATCGTTGATGTCCAACCTAAACCTGAAGCTGCATGGACTCCTGTTCCATAAGCGACCCAACTCTCTTCCGGGGCACCTGCAGCAAAAGCATTAATAGAAAGCGACCGAACATTTTTGTTAATCAGTGTCAGCTGATCAGCCGTCAACCCCAGATTAAAGAGCGCTCGTCGTGACATCGACGAAACGACAAGGTCAGATGACTTTACCAGCTGTTCGAAGGCTGCCGATGTAACGCACTTCCTTAGATCTAAGTTCCAAATTTCTTTAGACTTATTGAGTTCTCGGAACATCGGAGCCTGACCGGTTCCATCATCACCATCACCAAACCTAAGTCCATCCGGGCGCACATCAGACTCAATTTTGATTACGCGGGCACCAGCTCTACCAAGGAGTTCAGAGCATAGAGGTCCAGCCCACATAGATGTTAAATCAAGTATTTGTTTTCCCCTCAAATCGACTTTGCCAGAAATATTTCCAAGATCTAAAGGCTGCACTTTGCGAGCATCCTTACGATATGGAACGACTGGTAGCCGCCAATTTTGCGCTCGTTTCGCCAACGATTCCGGCTCGGGGTCTGATCCAGCAACACTTAGAAAAGATGTCCATGTCTCTAAATCATCTGGTCCAAGGTCGACACATAGATAACCCTCACTCCATTTAACTGGCCGCTCCGGACGAGAAGGATTTCCTACTAGAAGTTCGGGAAGATCAAGCCAAAATTCAGTATCACCGGCCACGGGAATTCTTAGACGAGAGTCTAGAGCCCTTCCAAGTTCTGCACCTAAGCTATGAAGACCTTCAGGGAGCCAACGTTTACTCATCTTCCGGAAAAGTCAGGGGGTCGTTTAGCAAAAAAAGAACGCAGGCCTTCATCTCGATCCTGAGTGGCAGCTAGCTGATGATTAAGGTCACCCTCCAGACGCAGCCCATCTCGCAGAGGGAGTTCAGTTCCTCTATGAACGGACTCTTTTGCCATAGCCAAAGCTATTGGGCCCTTATCAAGAAGAAGTGCTAACTGTTCCTTTAACGATTCTTCTGGTGTGTCTGTCAGTTCATGCAAGATTCCCCAAGAAATAGCTACATCACTGGAAATGTTTTTGCCAAGCAGAAGCATCATAGTTGCGCGACCAGTTCCAATAGCCCTTGGGAGTCGTTGAGTACCACCCCACATCGGAAGGATGCCCGCCCCTGGGTCAGCGAGTTCAAACGTAGAATTTCGCAGACCAACACGGATGTCACAACACAGGGCAATCTCTAGACCAACTGAGTAACACTTGCCGCTAAATAGCCCAATAACTGGCACTGGCACAGCTGCTAAGGCTGAAGCTGGGTCGGGGACTATTTTGTCTCGTCCCAAATCTTTTGCAGCACGTACACAGAAGTCAGTGCCCACCGAACTCACAACAACAATTTTGACGTCTCTGTCCTGAGCTATTTTGGAACAATGATCAGAAAATTTAGAGGCCGTAGACCTAGTTAGCTCGCCGCCTGGAATGTCTAACCGGACTATGGCTCCATTTTCCAAACGCGTTACTTTTAAGTCGTCGGAGGTCAAGGTCTATTCTTACTCAAACGGTATCAATCCGCAGACTTTGTTTTCTTTGGCTCCTGCAGAGCCATATCTTTTCCGTTGCATTTAAGAGTTACAGCGCCCGGCTTAGTAACTAATACCTCAATCCCTGTTTCCTCGTCCTGATAGCGCTTCCCGACTTTTAGTCCCTCGCCACCTTCAGCATGAGTGATATCACCTTCGCCACCTTTGGTAACGATTACCTGAATACCACCGTCAAAATCAAGACGGTCTCCCGCTTTTGTCGCCACTGCGATTACCCCCTGGGTATCTAGTTCTGCTATTACGTTACAGGCCCAAACCAAAAAAAAATCTTCTTACACACGAGAAGTCATGGATGAGTCACAATAGCGATATGGAAACAGCTCTCGTAATCGGCGGAACAGGCCCAACCGGTCCTCTTATCGTAAACGGACTTACTGAGCGTGGCTATAAAGTAACCATTCTGCACACTGGCCGACACGAAACTGATCTGATCGGCGATGAAGTAGAACATATTCACACAAACCCTTTTGACCGAAATGCCTCAGCTAAAGCAATTAAGACAAGAACGTTTGATCTTGGTGTCGTGATGTACGGTCGTTTGAGAGACTTGGTCGAGCTACTTGCAGGTAAAGTTGGCCACCTAGTTACGATTGGTGGTGTTGGGGTCTACCACGGGTTTGCCAATCCAGATGACTTGTTCCCGGAAGGATTACCGGTCCCTAATCCATCCTCGGCTCAGCTGGTAGGAGATGATGAGCATTTTCACAAACTACGAAGAATTCGCGAGACAGAAGAGGCTGTCTTCGATATCCATCCAGAAGCAATTCATCTCCGGTATCCACAAATATATGGTCCTCGACAGATTCTTCCTAGAGAATGGCCGATTGTTCGCCGAGCGATCGATAAGAGGCCTACTCTCATAGTTCCCGATGGCGGATTAACGCTTAAAAGCCAAATGTGGATAGAGAATGCAGCTCATGCGGCATTACTCGCATGCTCTCGTCCTAAATCTGCAGTCGGAAAAATTTATAATGTTTCAGATCAACAATTGTTATCCATAACTCAAATCGCTGAAATCGTTGCTAATGAGGTCGGGCATGAATGGGAACTAATTTCAATTCCCCACTATCTTGCTCCTTCCACGCGCCCAATGCTCACCAGTTGGTCGAACACGCATAGAGTCCTCGACATTGCACCCGCCGTTAGAGACTTAGGCTATTCAGATGTAAAGTCGCCGATTCAGGCATGGCGAGAAGCTACACGTTATCTCCTCGAAAACCCTCCTAGGAAAGGAGGCATCATTGAGCAACAATTAAACGACCCATTTGAATACGAAAGTGAAGATATTCAGATCGAGATTTTCAAAAAATATGCTTCAGAACTTCGAAAGGTCGGCTGGGTAAGCCCACCAGGATATAGTTCCGCATACGTTGGAAGGCATGAGAACCCCGCCACACGTATACCTTTAGCTGAGCTCTAGCTTGCCAGCGGACCCCGAAGCAAGGATCCCGGAGTCACACCTGTAGTTTCACCATTTTCAACAAGAATTTGACCGTTGACTATAGTCGCTGTTATGCCAACCGAACTCTGCCGGAGCCGTGCTGCGCCTGATGGCAAGTCATGGCGCAACTCAGGCAAGTTAGGGCTAATAATTTCTGAATCGAAAATATTAATATCTGCAGCTTTCCCTTCGGCCAATATTCCACGATCGTCAAAGCCCCAAGCTCGAGCTGGCACTACCGTCATCCGATGAATCGCTTCCTCTAGCGTAAAAGCTTTTTCGTTCCGGACCCAATGTCCAAGTAAATGAGTTTGAATCGAAGAGTCCATAATTTGCGTAACATGCGCTCCGCTGTCGCTAAACGTTGGGATAGCAAAAGGGTGTTTCATTAGATCAAGGACTACCGATTGGTCCTGATTGGCAGCAGCCTGGATATAAAAAATATCTAAGTCATGCGACAATGCAACATCCAAAAAAATATCAATAGGTTTCTTATTCTCAGCTAGAGCGATTTCCGCTATCGACCGGTACGGCGGAAGCGCCGACTCCATCGGGTAGATGAATTCCCATTCCGGTTTGCGAGCTTCTGCACCGATTGATCGTCCATAGTCTCCATGTTCAGCCTCAAATGTCAAGCTGGCGCGCATTTCAGGATCTCTCAACGCCAGTGCCTGATCTTCTAGCGTGGCTTTCCTGAGTTCTTCCCAGACAGGAAGCGAGTCAAAAGGAAGCTGCGTTGAAAATGATAGTAGTACGCCAAACTGGCGCGTATGCACCTGAGCCCAAGACCTTCCCCCTGTTGAATTTATTCTGTCTAAAAGCTCAACGACCGGTTTCCAACCTAAATCGCCTTTACCGGCAGCAAGCATCCCATAAGTTACTGGCACTCCAGTTCGAACAGCAAGTTCTGCCAAACGGCTGATATAAAGTTCGCGTTTCACCGGATCTTTAGAACGAAGATCATGATGGTGAGCTAGTTCAAAAATTCCAGTACCCAATTTTCCCATCTCGGAGACTAATAGCTCTACTTCTGACCAATTCGCCATCCGACTTGCAACCGGGCGGTCATCAGAAGTCGCATGATTTACGGAAACTGAGGTTGTAAAGCCCATAGCACCAGACTTCATTGCTGCACGAAGCTGCCCGACCATCAAGGCAAGATCATCTTCGTTCGCAGAGTCTTCGAAAGCTCTTTCGCCCATAGCCCATGTTCGCAATGCTGAATGACCGATATAGCCTGCGTAATTAATTCCTTTAGGTATTCTCTCCACAAAATTTAAATATTCTGGAAAAGTCTCCCAAGACCAGTCGATACCAGCAGCCATAGCTTCTGCAGATATATCTTCAGCCCTTTCAAGATTTCTAACTACAAGGTGCCGTTCGTCTGAGCGAACTGGTGCGAGAGTAAATCCGCAATTTCCCATCACAGCAGTGGTTACACCATGAAAGCATGAACTCTCACCCATTGGGTCCCAAGCAATTTGTGCATCCATATGGGTATGAACATCAACAAATCCTGGGCTAACTATTTGACCTTCAGCGTCAACTATACGTTTGGCTCTGCGGCCTCCTAGCAAACCTATTTCAGTGATTATGCCGTCATCGACCATCACATCAGCGCGACGTCTTTCGCGGCCGGTGCCATCGATAAGTGTGCCCCCACGAATCAATAATTCGCTCACTTCGCTTCCCCCTCAATTTTCAACTTGTTGAACGCTCCCACACGTTTCAGCCATAAGTGTAACTACCTCTATCTTAACCCTCTTCGGCACACACTATTTCAAGATCCCTTCGTCAGCTAAAGCGGCAATATCCGCTTCGGACATTTCCAGCACCGTCGTGAGCACTTCGGTAGTGTGTTCGCCCAATAACGGAGCCGCACGCTGCACTCCGTTCGTCGCTGTATCCAACAGCCATGGCACACCAACATGACTTTTTTTGCCAACGGCAGAGTGAGGAAGCCGTTCGATAACCCCACGTGCATTGAGGTGCGGGTTTTGTTCCAAAGACTTGGCGTCAAGCGATGGCATAGCAGGGATACCAGCTGATTGCAGAAGCTCAGTAACATGCCATTGATCTTGAGTTAGTGTCCATTCAGTTATCAAATCATCAATAGTCGCTTCATTCTCTTTACGCTGAGAGGCAGTGGAAAATATATTTTGATCTCTACCAAAATCAATAATCTCAGAGAGCTTTTGCCAGTCTCTATCCGTACGGCATGAGATCGCTACCCAACTGTCTTCACCTAGGCATCGATATAAGTTATGGGGTGACATTAATGGGTCACGATTACCAATTCTCTTTGGTTCGTTTCCTGTAAGAAGCCATTCCATCCATCCTTCGTTCACACAAACTGTCGTTGCTTCCCATAAAGAGGTGTCAATGCTTTGCCCCTCGCCAGTTCGACGTCGCGCTGCGAGCGCAGCAACTATAGCGAAAGCCGTTGCGATACCTGAAGCCGGGTCTCCAAGAGCTACTCCCACTTCTTCTGGGTCACCTCCTTCGTATCCAGTAAGTGATGACAAGCCTGATAACGGTGCCGTAGTAGGTCCATATCCTATGTAGTTGCTGTAGGGACCTTCCTGCCCATAACCACTAATCGTCGCTACGATCACGTCACTTCGTTCGGCTACCAAGTTGTCGTAACCCATGCCGAATCGATCCATTACCCCAGTCCCAAAGTTTGATAACACAACATCACATTTAAGCGCAATATCTTTAGCAATCGATTTGCCCTTCTCAGTAGAGAGATCAATTCTGACGCTCTTTTTACCCTGTCCCCATTGGTTGAAATACCCGTTTGTATCCGGTCCCTCTTTAGAATCAGTTGCGTGTAATGGCAAACGTCGCCCTAAATCTGGTGCCTCAACAGATTCAATTTTGATAACTTCAGCTCCTAAATGAGCTAGGTGAAGCCCACAGAATGGGCCGGCCCAGACCCATGAAAAGTCCGCTACTCGTATTCCTTCAAGAGGTCGCGTCGTTACAGCTTCAAGATCAACCTGACTAGTCGATCGCCTTGTTTTAAAACCAGCTGTCTGGTCTGCCCCTAATGCAGGAGCAGGGCATCGAATCGACCACCAAGGATTCTTATACTTGCTTGGAGGTCCGGGAATTCTCAGAACTCCCATGTCGGGTTGCTCTAAGTCAACAATGAATTCACGATCATCAAGGTGCTGATCGGAAGCCATCTGAGCAATAGTGTTTACAGGCGCAAAAGCAACTCTATTAGCTTGGCCAAGATGGAAAAGGTCCGCAGTTTTTTGAGGAGCTATCCATTCCCCTAACCAAAGATGCAGAAGGTCGGCTGCATCTGATCTTCCCTGCTGAGTATCAAATATTTCCATGTCAGCCCACTCTGGATGTCCCATTATCTCTTTAAGTCGACGCCATTGATCATCTTCAACACATACGACGAAGATACGGCCATCTTTCGTCGGCAGTATTTTCCATGGATTTAAAACTCTTGCTCCAATGCGCCCAGGTATCTGACCAGTGTAGGTATACGTAATAAAGCCCGCTTCTAACATGCTGGCCACATAAGACATTCCAGCAAAATCTATATATTCACCAGTTCCAGTTCGTTGCGATTTGTCAACCGCTGCGAGTGCGACCGTCGCCGCCGCGAAGCCAATCTGAAAACCAGCTTGCTGTCCATGAGGTTTTAAGGGCGGCAAGTCGGGGCGATCAGAACCTCCCGGGGTAAGCCATCCCCAGCCTCCTCCATGCATTATCTGAAGATCTTCTGCTTGATAGCCAGAGTATGGTCCGGAGCGCCCGAACGGTGTAACAGAGCACGTAACCATAGATGGGTACCGAGAACGAAGCGAGAGTTCTCCTAGACCAAGAGAATTTGCTAAATCCGGCGCCAAATCATGAATCAAAAGATCAGCATCAGCTAGCAGGCTATGTAATCTTTCCATCCCTGATTCAGTGCCTAAGTCGACTGAAACGCTGCGTTTATTAAAATTCAAAGCAACAAATAGACCGCTAGTGTTGATATCGAATTTACCGCTATAAGGACCTCTGTAGCGAGATTGATCTCCCGCCGGCGGTTCAAGTTTTATAACATCTGCTCCCAGGTCAGCGATGATTCTGGCTGCCCACGGGACACCAACCATTTGACCAATCTCGACTACTTGAATTCCTTCTAAACCCCTCATTTGCCCCTTAGCTCAATCGCTTAGCTCCAGATCAACTAAAATTTTTACCCTCGGCTGATCTGTTATTGAGAATACTTCTCAGTTGTCCAAATTCATCGACATTCTCCATAGTGGTAGCACTAAATTTTTCAAAGATTTTTAAGGACCAGTATTCACGTTACTTAAATTAGCTAATGAAGAAGAAGGAGCACACCTGCATCGCTGCACTAAGTTCTGGTCAAGAGTTCTTACTCGTCCAGGAGGAATAGCAATGGAATCGCGCAGCTATGAGGAAAGACACGCTGATGCTCTGGAGGTCTTCGATGGTTTCATGGCTGGCTCTGTCCCTGATCCTGAGAGAGGGGCTCGAGCGATGCGTCGCCGACACGGAGCTTTAGGTAGTTTCGCTTTCGACGTAGTTATGGGTGATGTTTGGGCTCGCCCTCAACTAAGTCGGCGAGATCGTAGCCTTATAGTGATCAGTGTTTTAGCCACGATAGGGAGCACGGAAGAGCTCTCAGTTCATACAATGATTGGCTTGAACCATGGCGTACAACGAAGCGAAATTGAAGAAGTCTTACTCCATGTTGCAGCTTACGCAGGCTTTCCAATGGCTATGCAGGCAACCCGAGTAGTCGAAGAACGTTTCCGAATCATAGATGGTGTTGAGCGTCTGCCCGAACGGAAGCCGAGCGCGTCATTAGGTGATCAGGAACGACGTCTACGAGCCCATGACGTGCGTAAAACGCTTACGGACGGACGCTGCTCAGAAAATTTAGACGATGACTACAAAAATTTTGTAGATCATTTAGGAGAAGTCGGGGCTATTGCATATAACTGGGCTTTCGGAGATGTCTGGTCTCGCGATGAGCTTCCTAGACGAGATCGTAGTCTCGTGGTTGTTTCGATTCTGACAGTTCTGAGCCGGATTGATGAACTTGCATTTCATATCCCAGCTGCTTTGAATCACGGGCTTTCACGAGTGGAAGTTGAGGAGATAATGGTTCAAATGACTATCTACGGTGGTGTGCCAAAGGCCGTTGAAGGGGTCCTGGCAATGAAGAAAGCCTATTCTAAAATTGATGCTCGGAGTTAACTGGGCTTTTCTAGCTACTACCGAAACTACCAAATCGAGCTTTCGCCTCATCACTTCTCATCGCTAGAGCAGAGGCATCTCCATCGAACTCTGATATGTCTCCAAGCCGACTGACTTGCGCGTAACCGCGCATCTGATACTTAGCCATATGAACGGAAAGCGGAGGCAATGCTAGGCATCGCTTCACCCATTCGCTCACTAGTTCGTCAAGTAGATCTTCGTCTACAGCAACTTCATGAATTAATCCCCATTCCTTGGCCAACTCTCCATCTATACGTTCGGCTAACATGACCATCTGTCGAGCCCTAGATGCACCAACTTCGCTAATCAACCGAGGAGTAGCTCCCCACGGTAACGGAACTCCCAGCTCCACCTCAGGAACATAAAAAGCGGTGTTAGCCGTTGCCAATCTGAAATCACAAGACGTAGAGAAGCAACAACCTCCGCCAACTGCGTGCCCATGGACTCGTGCGATCGTCACCACTTCGCAATCTTCGATAGCTCTTACTGCTCGCCGTCCAAGCTGACCTCTGTAACGAGCTTCAACGTCGTTAGATGCTGCCGTTGAAGTTTCTTTTCTGTCTGCGCCCGCACAAAATGACTTGCCTCGCCCTCCAAGGACAGCCACCCGAAACTCTGTTTGAGCATTAAGAGCCAGGAAAATATCGCCAACCTCTTTAATCATTTGCTGATTATGTGCGTTTCTTGACTCTGGGCGGTTGAGCCAGATTCGAAGGACTTCACCGTTAGGCTCGAATTCTAAGGTTTCATAATCTGTCAGGCGTAAGGACATGGACCATATTCTGCCCGAAAAATTTTCTCATCACAGAAATAAACTCTTCTAACTTGAGCGACGTCCTGTGAATATAGGAGCTATGTAGCCTAATGCTGCTATTGAGGCACCAAAGATAAACGTTGCACGAAGACGTCCAATAGATGGGTCGCTGCCAGCTATGGCGAGCATTGATTGAATCCCCAAAATCATTCCAATAAACATAACCGTCTGGTTCATTCCATTGGCAATTCCCAAATCCTGATCCTCTACAGAATTCGCCACAAGTGTTTGATAGGCAGGTGTCCCGATCCCAGCAGAAACACCTGAAAGCATAAGACCAATCATCAATATTGCTAAGCCAACACCTCCTGGCTTGCTACCTAGCGCGAAAGCTACCATGGATCCGATCATAGCTGTGGTTCCAAAATACATTGGCTTCTGTGCCCCAACGCGCGTGACCAGGTAACCGCCCATTGGAGAAGCCAGTGCGAAGACACCTGGACGCGGAACCATCAGCATTGCGGCGGCCCCCACGGAATAACCATAAGGACCCTGCAGCACGCCAGGAATTACTATGAACGCACCCATATAAGCAAACTGGTTGCAAGCCGCCGAAAGAAGCGGAAGGGAAAAGCTTCGTTTCTGAAACAAGCGCATATCGAGCAATGGGCTTGCTATTTGCTTTTCCCAACGTACGAACACCCAGAACAGGACAAAACTTCCAACTAGCATCGCTAGCAAAGTAGGGTCGCTGGCGACTTGACGGTCGTTCCCGAGAAGCACGGGTACACGAGTGATTGCTAACAAAACCAATAGCGTTGCGATAGCAAGGAGGAAAGTTCCAAGCCAATCGATCTTCGCTCGTAACCCCTTCGGGATGGGTTTCACCACTATCAAGGCTGCAAGCGCAGCGGCGGTGCTGATTGCCCCGAAAACCAGAAAAACTGCTCTCCACCCAAACAGATTTAAGAGCGGTCCTCCGGCGACGACTCCGATTGTTGGAGCTCCAGTCATGGCGAACTGAAACCAGCCAACTGCTTTTGCCCGTTCAGCAGAACCGAAAGCGTGCATCAACAGAGCTATCCCTGTTGGCATCATGAGCGCTCCGCTTAGCCCAAACAGAACGCGTATTAAAATAAACGTCCCGATACTCCAAACCCAGTAGGTAGCTACCATTGTGATTGTCATTCCAATCACGCCAATAAGGAATATGCGGCGATGGCCGTAGATATCTCCCAGTTTTCCACCTGCCGGAGTAGCAATTGCCATTGCCAACATGAGCCCAGTGAGGATCCACCCAGCATTTGTGACCGTAGTATCGAGGTCCTCAGCGATTGTCGGCAAAGCAGCGGTAACCAGCGTCATCAGCGAGCCGAAACCCAAGACAGCAAAGGCTATTACCCAGAGAAGTTTCCGTCGATAAGTTAGTGATTGAGGAACAATACTCGGTGCACTATTAGCCGGATAAACCTGCCATACCGTTGGAGCACAAATACCATTAGTGACAGTCACTGATTACATATCATACTGCTTTTTCTACCCTATTTTAGATTTTCAGACATTACGGGAATTTAAATTACTCTTAATTTTTTGAAAAAACTTATCGAGTCAATTCTTGGGTCTCAATCATGCTTTGATGCTGCCGCATGGTTACGGCAGCCATTTCTGGATGAGTAAGTATCCAGAATTTAGAGTTCAGCACGGCGTCTAGAACCATGGGCCCTACTTCAGCTGGGTCCATACCTTCAGCTAACGTCCTGGTGAGGAAGTTCCAAAATTTGTCGCCCTGCTCAGAAGCAACATGGTTTGCGGCATCATCTTGTTCTCGATTTCGCTCACTATCAACAATGTTGGTATTGATTGGTCCTGGACAGAGCACTGAGGCATGAACGTTTGAATTCTGCCAGCGTAAATCCCGTTCGAGCGAAGTCATCAACGCGACCACTCCATGTTTAGCTACGTTGTAGGCTCCGAGAGACGCTCCCGCGTAAAGTCCAGCCATAGAGGCAGTCGAATTTATGTGGCCTTCGCCTTGTTTTTCCATGATCGGCAAAAAGGTTTCGACTCCATATATCGGCCCCCATAGATCGATGCCTAGAGTCCATTTCCAGTCCGCCATGGAAGTTCCACCGACTGGCGCTCCAAGTCCTACTCCTGCGTTATTGCATAGAACGTGCGCTGCACCGAAATGACTAAGTGTTCTATCGGCAAGGTTCTTAACTTCTTCTAGCTTCGAAACGTCGGTTAATACTCCTATGGCCTCATGTCCGCCGCTATTTAAGTCCCTAACTACCTCATCGAGTGGTTCAGCTTCAATATCGGCAAGAACAATCTTCATGCCCGCTCGAGCAAAGGTACTTGCCATAGCCAGTCCCATTCCGCTAGCTGCTCCCGTCACCACGGCGACCTTGCCTGCAACGTCCATTAGTTATTCTCCCCAGAAATTTCCTTAGCCGAAATCTACGACTGTTCGGGCTCCCACTCGCTGTCGCATTTGCTCATATCCTTCATTGATTTGGTCAAGCTTAATGTGGCTGGAAATCATTTCGTCCAGCATTAAACGACCATCTAAATACATGTCGACGTATCTAGGCATATCCACTCGGAAAGAGTTTGATCCCATCATGGAGCCTTGTAGTCGCTTTTCCATCATGAAGACTTCGTGTCCTGGGATTTCAATTTTTTCGCCAAGCGGCATCATTCCAACAATAACTGTTGTCCCGCCAACTTTAGATGCTGACCATGCTTGTTCACATGTAGCTTTGAGACCTATGCACTCGAATGCATAGTCGACTCCGCCGCCAGTCATTTCGTGGATAGTCATTACCGCGTCAGTCTCAGCGCCATTTACGGTGTCTGTAGCTCCCACTGCTCGAGCTGTCTCAAGTTTGTCATCAGTAACATCCACTGAAATTATTCTTCCGGCACCCGCAATTCTTGCTCCTTGGACAGCAGATAGTCCAATGCCGCCGGCACCAAAAACAGCTACCGTTGACCCCGGCTCGATTCGTGCTGTCTTGAACACAGCGCCGACACCGGTCGTCACGCCACAACCGATTAGTGCTGCGCGATCTAGCGGCATATCTGAACGGATTTTAACTACAGCGTTTTGATGAATTAGCATTTCTTCAGCGAATCCGCCGAGACGGGCAAATTGATCGACCGGTGTGCCATCCGGCTTACTCAGCCTTGGCGTAGCTCCCTTAGGGCGGGACACGGCACCATTATTTCGGCAGAGATTAGGTCGGCCAGTGAGACAAAGATTGCAATTTCCGCAGAACACGGAGAGACAAGTAATTACATGGTCACCGGGTTTTACGTAAGAGACATCCTTACCTACAGCTTGGACTATTCCAGCGCTTTCATGTCCCATAACCGAGGGCACTGCCCCCGGCCAAGATGCATCCATAAAATGAAGGTCACTGTGACATAAACCAGCGTTCACTACCTGAACGAGAACTTCGTTGGCTTCGGGCTTATCAATTGAAATATCTTCGATTACTAGATCGCCCGGTATTTGGTTAAGAACTGCAGCCTTCATTGTTGGTATGCCCTCTCAAAAGTCTTCCTCTAAAGTCCAAAGCGTAGTCATTCCAGCCTGTCCTCGCAGCCTGTCTGCCATCTTTCTTTCGAAGAGAGCGACACCTGTTTCAACTTGCTCATCGTATACCTTTCAAAAAATGCGGCCACTTAGGTTTGATTTCGATTCACATATCTATCTCTTAGCCAAGAATTGAGTCGGGTTGTCTCTCTTGTCCGCATCTTCTGACATTATGACTTTTCAGAATATATGTAACTTGTCTAGACGCTGCGTCTCATTCTTAGGACTTCCGGATGACTGACTAGCCAAAGGATCATAAGGCAAAGACCGGTCGTTGACATTACGGCTACCCCGGAACGGATACCTACTTGCTCCGAGATCTCACCCAAGGCGTATGCCCCGATAGGCAATGCTCCTATACCCGTGCTTAAGAGACCCATTGCTCGGCCTCTCATTTTTTCATCGACGGCCACCAGGACAAGCGTTGATTGTGTTGCACCGAAGAAGCCACTTCCGCAAGTTGCCAAAAAGAGAGCACCAGCAACCGCTAGCAATGAATTTCCTAGGGCAAATGGTATGAGCAGAACCATACCGAACATTGCCCCACAGACATACGAAAGCCCTCGACGTTCAGGCGACCACCACCCCAGAATTGCCGAGCCGACCATCATCCCGAATCCAGACATAGAAGCTATTAAGCCAATCTCAGTTGGCGAAGCATTTAAATCTGCTCCGATTCTTTGCACAGCCGGAAAGTAAGCAAAGAAAAAAAAATTCGTTAAGACAGTAACGCCAATGATGCTTCTCAAGCCTCTGTTACTTTTAGCAAGCCCCACTGCTTCACGTAATTCAGCTAATGGAGATGGTCTCTCGATTTTAGAAACTATTGGCCGTAACTCTGCGTCAGGCATAAAGCCCAGAGATACGAGGCCTAACAGGAGGAAGAACGCAACCATCAGAAAAGCGGCACCGACGCCGAAGTTTTGGGCGACTACACCCCCAATTAAATTTCCGACTGCAGCACCAGAAGCTAAGGCAATACTTTCAAAGGCCATAGCGCTATCTATATTATTTGGGCCTACAACATCCAACACTAAAGACCGGCGACTGGTCATATCTCCAACCCATCCAATTCCAGCAATTATCAGGAATGGATAAACCACCCAGAGGCGTAATTCACCTAGCATTTCGAGTCCACCAACTAGAATCACCGCAGGGATTAAAGCAAGCAGCTGCATACGGATGGTCGTAAGCCGGTTAAATCTATCCGCAATTACCCCTCCTACTACTCCACCTAGAAGCAGTGGCGCCCACATTGCTGTGCCTGTTAGCTGAACCATTCTTGGAGAGTCGGTCAGTTCGTTAACATGGTAAGCGGCCAAAAAAGCTATGGCCCAACGACCCCAATGCCAACAGACACCAGTTATCCAAAGCGGCAGAAACCCGGGAACGTTAAACACAGTGCTTTTGCCACGGAATTTAGACATCCTCAGCATTCTAGAACCGATCACCAGATGGGGATCCTCGTCTTTGGTGTGATTGTGCTCAACACGCGTGTGATCCCGCAGGTCCTCATAAAATAGTGTTCGATTCTGATGACAAACGGCAAAGATACGTTACTTGAATGTGGGTTTGGTTATATCTTGCAGCAACTAACCAGTTGGAAACAAATGACCTTAAAAGATTCATTAACCGTTTGCGTCATCCCAGGAGACGATGCTGCGCCTGAGGCGATGGCTGCAACTCTTCGAGTTCTCAAGTCTCTCGATGTCGCTATTAGCTGGGATTGTCTGCCGGAAGGTAGCGAATTATTAGAACTTGATTCAAATGACCGTGAGAAGTTTGTTATAGAACGAATAAATGCAGCGTCAACGGTCTTGTTTGGTGCTACGAACGGAGTGACTCCCGGAGCCCGTTACATGCGTTGGGGCAAATCAACATACGCAAATGTTCGTCCGATTAAATGGCTTCCGGGCTTCAATAGCCCACTTCACTCACCAGCGGGGATTGACTATGTTATTGTCCGAGAAAATTTAGAGGACATGTATGTTGGCATCATGGGGCCTGCCTCAAAATTATTGGAGGCCAATCTAACAGACCCTCGGTCGCACGTTCCGGAAGATACAGCCGATGGTCGATTTGCCGCCAAAATTATTACCCGTTCTGGCACCGAGCGAGTAACTCGTTTCGCCTGTGAGTTAGCTACGCAAAGACAAAACAAAATTACAGTATCTGCTAAAACTAATATGTTGCCAGCGACTGATAAATGGTTCTGTGAGATAGCCAAAGAGATCGTCCAGGAGTATCCACATTTGCATTACGAAGAATTTATTATCGATGATTTAGCGCATCGTCTAGTTATGCGACCAGATGAACTTGACGTAGTTCTTCTGCCGAATTTGTATGGCGACATCCTGTCAGATCAAGGAGCTGGGACTATCGGTGGTTTAGGTCTCGCTCCATCAGGTTGCTACGGAGCTGATTTCGCATATTTTGAGCCCGCTCATGGGACAGCTCCAGATATTTCTGGGCTCGGGGTAATAAACCCAACTGCAACTTTATTGTCAGCTACATTAATGTTCCGGCATTTAGGGCTTTTTTCAGCAGCCAATCGATTAGACAATGCAATCAGACGGGTTTATACAATTGGGAAAGAACTTACCCAAGATCAAGGTGGAGATAGCACCACCGAAGAGTTTGCGGATGCCGTGATAGGAGAACTGTGAGTAACGAGAGCCATTCACCTCGGGGTATACCCGATGATCGCCCATCTGCTGGGCAATCAGAGAAGCCTTTGTCATTCAAACTGAAAGAATTAAGACCATGGGGTATCGCTGCTTATATTGCGGCGGGTATGAGTTTAAGAGATGCTGAAACCGTCGTTGATAACCAGCTTTGGTCTGATACTCGCGGCGTCGACACTCATGGGTTTCAGAGACTCAGTTGGTACATCGACTGGTTTCGCGATGGCTCTACAGATCCTAAAGCCCAGATGGAAATAATCCAGGAAACTCCTGCAGTGGTTGTAGCGGATGGGCATCATGGTTTAGGTCAACTAGTGATCAGCAGATTCATGGAACACCTGATTGAAGTAGCTAAAACTAGCGGACTTGTAGCCGGTGTAATTCGCAACTCAAATGACTGGGGTTGCGGAGCTAACTATCCATACAGTGCTGCTCAGGCAGGCTTTGTTTGTTATGGGACCACTACGAGTGTCCCGAATTTAGCTCCATTCGGAAGTCGTAGAAAACTTTTTGGTAATAACCCGATTGTTTGGACTTTTCCCCGGAGAGATGACGCTCCAATTGTTCTTGATATGGCGATGACCCCGGTTGCGCTCGGTAAGGTTCTCAGAGCTCGCGCCGAAGGAACTGAAATTCCCGAAGCCTGGGGATTTTTAGATAGAGATGGAAACCCTACGGTTAATCCAGACGTGGCAATGAAGGGTATAGTTCCGGCCATTGGAGGCTACAAAGGTATAGGAATGATAACTGCCTCGAATATTTTGGCGGGTATCTTGGCGGGTTCAAGCCACAGCGGAGATGTAGCTGTTGGCCACCGCGGACAATTTTTTCTGCTAATGGACCCAGCTATGTTCCGCGAGAAAGACAGCTACTTTAATGACATTGAAAATATGGTGGCTCAGATTCGAGCAGCTGGTGAGGAAGACAGTCTCCCCGGTCAACAAGTATTTCTACCAGGCGAAATAGAACAACAAACAATGGAGAGACATCGGGTCGAGGGTATTGTTTCCTACCCTGGATCAGTTGTTTCTTCATTGAATAAGGTCGGTATCACCTTAGGCGTTCCATTCAATTGCGAACCTATTTCTTCTTAGATAACTTTTTCATATTTATAGATGCTGATCTGATTTTTTTCTTTGGTGCGCTGGAAGCGGAAATTTGATCGGGGCTAGATAAGTCATATCAATATCTAAAAGAGTTGGGCCAGGATTTAAGATAGCCCGAGTAAAAGCCTTCTCAAATTCGTCTGTTCCGCGCACGTGTTCAGCTTTCACTCCCATACCTTCAGCTATTTTTACGAAGTCATTTTTTGGTAAATCGGTTCCATGCCGATGCCCATAAACCGAGTCCTGAATAATTCTCAGCACACCGTAGCCAGAGTCATTAAAAACGCAAATGGTTACTGGTATCTGATGTTCAGCGCAAGCGGCTAACTCGCCAATCGATAGCATTAATCCACCATCGCCTTGGATTATGACCGTTGGAGCATCTGACCCAAGAGCGGCGCCGATTCCTAAGGGCAGACCCGGGCCGATAGCCGAACTTGCGGAACGAATAGACGTACGACTTTCAAGAACTGGAAGGAGCCGGTTGCCCCATGTGTAGTTTGGCACCGTTGAATCACGAACAATTCTTCCGTCGCGAGGAAGAATTGTTCGAATTATAGAAACAATGGCTGCATGGTCCGGGCCAATCTCGGTAAGAAGCTCTTCCTGATCAGCCCTTTTCCGCTTTTTAAGACGTTCTAAAAACTGGTTATCTACGCTTGAGCTAGTCAGTCGTTCCGAAATGCCTTCAAGGCTTAAACGTGCATCCCCTACGATAGGCAGCGAAGATGAATAGTTACGGTTGATAACTCCAGCATCGGCGTCGATATGAATTAGGTGATCTGGTAGCGGAAGCGTCCACACTTTTGTCGCATAGTTTTGGAAACGAGTTCCAACGGCTAGGACCAGATCAGCTTCTTCAAAGGCCTCTGCCATAATGGGTCTGTCGGAACAGAATCCCAGGGACAACTCATGATCCTCAGCTATTGAGCCCCTCCCTTCTATCGTCGTCATGACTGGAGCACCGAGTATCTCGGCTAAAGCTGTCAGAGCCTTTGACCCATTTGCAATATTCACTCCACCACCCGCCCAAATTATTGGACGCTCTGCTTTCGAAAGTTGTCGAGCAGCTTCCTCAAGTAGGGATTCGTCGGGAACTAATGATGGAACTTCTCGAGTTCCCACTACTTCACAATCAACCATCTTATATTGCAAGTCAATTGGAATTTCGACTGCTCCCGGTTGGGGGCGACCGAAGCGGATGTCGTCAGCAACTCGCGCTATTTCTTTACTTATTTCCTCTCCATGACGGATAGACGAAACTTGCCGACAAATTGTTCGTAACATCTCGGCCTGCGTTTCGTGTTCATGCAAAAAGCCTTTTCCCTTGCCTCTAAAACGAGATTCGATCTGGCCTGTAATCATTAAAACTTTTGATGAAACAAATGCAGCTTCGTAAAGTCCCGCTACAGCGTTTACAGCACCCGGACCGGTTGAAGTCAAAACGACGCACAATTCTCCACTTGCTCGCGAGTATGCGTCGGCCGCATGGGCTGCAGCCTGTTCATGTCGCACGTTGACTACCTTGATATCGTCTCTTAACGATAAAGCATCATAGATAGGCAAGTTATGGACACTCACGATGCCAAATACGTGACGTACACCAATTCTTGCGAGGGTTGCTGCAACGACTTCGCCGCCGGTCATTTGTGTCATGCAGAGAACTTAGCTCTTCACAGTTCCTTCAGCGCGGACGCAATTCCAGCCACTCGTTGTTTTGATTGAGTAATTTCGGGAGCTACTCCATACCAACAATGCGCGCTCACGAGAGTTCGACCATCGCCCATAACTGCTAATTTGTCGTCGCTTAACAAGGCCGGGTGTTCCACTCCGCATGCATGAGAGAGCCGAAGTATCTCGTAACGCAGTCCAGTTACATAATTCGCTAAGCGAACTCCCTTATCGCTCGGGTCTAAACCTCTCTCCAGCCATCGTGACTGAGTTGCGACACCAGTTGGGCAGTGACCTGTGTGGCATTTTTGTGCTTGTATACAACCAATAGCCAACATTGCTTCGCGACCCACGTTTACAATGTCCACTCCAAGAGCTAGGGCCTCAGCGGCTTCTGCCGGTAATCCCAATTTTCCCGAACCAACAAAAACTATATGGTCGCTCAAACCAACTTTTGCAAACGCATTGATAACAAGTGGAAATGCATACCAAAATGGAAGCGAAACGTGATCAGAAAAAACTAATGGGGCTGCTCCAGTTCCACCTTCGCTGCCATCTACCGTTACAAAATCCGGACCTTTTTGAGTTTTGGCCATATAGGAAGCGAGGTCACTCCAAAATTTTTCATTTCCTACCGCTGATTTGATACCGACGGGAAGCCCTGTCTTCTCAGCGATTAGCTCTACAAACTCTACAAGCCCTTCGATGTCAGAGAAAACTGTGTGGGCATTAGGGCTGGCCACATCCCTGTTAACGGGCACACCTCTTGCCTTGGCGATTTCTTTAGTGACTTTTGCCGCAGGAAGAAGTCCACCGATACCGGGTTTAGCTCCCTGACTCAATTTGATTTCTATAGCTCTAACCGGCGCTTTCTCTATAGTTTCCATTAGTGCATCAATAGAAAAATTCCCATCTGGGTCCCGGCTACCGAAATACCCGGTACCAATTTGATATATGAGATCTCCACCATGGATGTGATGTTCCGAGATTCCACCTTCGCCAGTATTGTGCAGGCACTTGCTTAGCTTGGCCCCTCTATTTAACGCACTGATTGCCGCACCTGATAATGAGCCAAAGCTCATTGCAGAGATATTTATAACCGACGCAGGTCTAAAAGATTGAGGACGGTTTCGCCAGCCACCAAGAATCTTCCCGCAGGGCACTGGTGCATCATCAGACGATTTTCTTTTGAGTGGGAAGGGTGCGTTCCGGAAAATTATGCGACCAGATTTATGTAAATCGTCATCGGTTCCGAACCCAAAGTATGAGTTTTCTTTTTTGGCTGTCGCATAGACCCAACGTCGCTGGTCCCGGCTAAACGGCCGTTCTTCATCGTTGTCAGCAACAATATACTGACGTAGCTCCGGACCAATTTTTTCGATTAGAAATCGAAAATGTCCGATCACAGGGAAATTTCTAAGAATTGAATGACGGCGCTGAATTAAGTCATATATAGCAAGCATCACAACGAGGGCGCCCACTACCGCTAGAACTACTCCAACCATGGTCTACGGCTCCTCTTTCTCGAACGGCGCTTCAAGTTGAGTTTGCTCCACAAATAACTAATGCAACGTTTTCTCGCTCGCTTATTCGGACATTACCAGAGCGCAATGCTGCAACGCCCAATGCTGCTGCGGGTTCTACTTCGATACCATGCACTTTTCTAAGAACTGCTTGAGCGTTAATTACATCATTGTCTCGGATTAGAACGCTCTCAGCAGCCACGGAAGTTAGCGCTTCCCACCCACGGGTACCGATACGGCGAGCCCCCAAGGCGTCTGCCGCTATACCAGAAACATCTATGTCTGTAGGTCTTGATAGTTTTTTTGCGGCAGCGTAAGTACCGGTACCTTCAGTTTCGACGACAATCAGCCTTTTGCGAGTCCCCCACCATGAAGCGAGGCCACCAGATAGTCCTCCTCCTCCACAAGCAACTACCACGGTGGTCACTTCCGGGCATTGACTATCTAACTCTAAACCGATCGTTCCGGCGCCGTCTAACACCTCAGCTTGGTCATAAGCGTGAACAATAGTCATTGTTCGCTTGGCTGCATAAGTAACTGAAGCTTCGAAGGCTTCAGCATAACTTTCACCGGTTTGATGAATTATCGCTCCATGTTGTTCTAATTTTTTTATTTTCGACTCAGAAGTGATAGTCGGAACAAAAATGTTTGCGACATGCCCTAGCTCCTTAGCAGCCCATGCCACTGCAATTCCATGGTTGCCTCCTGAAGCCGCAAGGACTCCATCGACACCCACATTTAGTTTCATGAGTGAATACAACGCTCCACGTGCTTTGAAAGAGCCACTATGTTGAAGATGTTCAAGTTTCAGAATGACCGGGTGGCCGATTCCAATGTCATCTTTAGCGATTTTTAAAATCGGTGTGCGGAGGATTCGGTTAGTAATTACTTTGTTAGCTAACTTGATTCTTTCTTGAGCATTTACTGGAGGCTCCATCAAGCGTTCGGCTCACCATCATTGGCTATAAACGCGTTTATCCTGTCTACGTATGGCTGACGGTCATAGATACCATAAAGTGCTTGTTTCATTCGAACAGGGTCGCCAAAGAAAAATTGTTCATAAAGACCTTGCCTTCCCCCGAAACTGGAAAGGCTCATATCCCATGCCAAACGAAACAATTTGAGTCGTTCGTCTGAATCTCCATTTTTACCTTGCAAAAACTTTTTTATATCGGCGCTGCCCTCACCCAGGCGATCTGCTTCAGTCGGAATCATAATTAATCCGCTAGATGAACAAAGTTGAAGAATTTCAATCAGCCTTCGGTGCACCGCTGGGTAATAATTACGTGCAGCATCCAACGGGCCGCGTCCAGGCGTCATGACCCCATAGCGGTTTAATGAAGCAGTTTCTTCTGAGGCTATTTTCAATGCTTTCATAATTTCGAGAGTGACAATTACTTCAGCAACCATTTCTTGCACATGCGGATAGTCGCTTGTCCCGATCATATTTATGACAGATTGCAAAGTTCCCAGGATTGCTTCGGTTTTCGCAATTTTAAGATTCACGACTTGGTGAGCCATGTGTAAAACAGCGCCCGTTTGGCCGTACGCCTGATTTGCCAAATCGACATCGTCGATTAAGAACACTCTCTCCCACGGGACCAGCACATCATCAAAAATGACTAGTGCATCCATCTCATCAAATCGAGAACCTAGCGGGTGATCTGCATGACTTCGACCTAAATCCAAGGGCTCCCGACACTGGAATCGCAAACCTTCGGCAGTGTTCGGTACCGAGAAACCCAACGCGTATGGCTTTAGGTCCGAGCCTCCCTTCAATACCGTAGAGGGGAAAATTAGTATTTCGTCTGAAAGAGGAAGAGTGGCTAACATCCGAGCGCCGCGCACTATTATTCCTGATGAGGTTTCTTTCACTACGCCGAGAGCGATGTAGGGGTCGTCAAACTCGTTTACTTGCTTAGATTTATCAATCTGAGGACTCGTTAAGGCGTGAGTGAGAGTTAAATCATTTTCTCTCACGTACTCAAAGTAGTTCGCTATATTCTCCCCAAATCTAGGTTGTATTTGAGCGAAGTACTCACCGGCAGTTCCAGCTGCCATCACGTTCACATTCATATAATCTGGAGTTCTGCCCATGTGGCCCAACGAGGCATCTGCCCAGACCTTGTGCATCTCAGATCGTCTACATAAATCCTCTTTGCTTTTTGGTATTACAAAACTACGTCCTACCAAATCTCCTGAGGTTGGACTAGTCACTGTCATTTTTTCCACTAATTCAGGAGAATGCTGCATGTCGTACAAAGCAGCGAGGCTATTCACAGCATTTCGAGTGCTTGGGTGAGTTGTTGGGTCGGTAACGCGTTCTCCATTGATCCAGAGATTCGGAGGGTTTTCACGAAACCGCTGCAGTACTTGCTTCCCGGTTCGTGCTGCCATCTACAACTTCCATTCTAGGAAAATCCCACATACTTTTATCCGATGATTGGACTGTCGGAACATTAATCGGTTACGGCTGATTCTAATCGATCCAGACGCTAGACAGAGAACTAAGAGCGTTGTCTTTAGTCGCCCGGTTCCCAAGCTTGCGATGTTTGCTGCATCTCATTTGTTTAGCCGGTCTAATTTTTGGCAACGGTTCAGCAATACTGACTAAGACGAGCTAAATAAACCTAAGCTTGGCCTATGTCGACCGGGTCAGTTTCTGAAACTTTCATCGCGCTACCAGAGGCAGGAGAGTCTCCAAAGTGCTCTGAATTCAGCAAGTCGATCTGTGAAGATCCAGGAGGAACTGCATTCGCAGCTGCAGCAGTAATCCTTATAGAGATTCCGCTTCCATGGCCTAAACCTATTTTTGAACACAGTCTTCTTGCTAACTGGAGTTCCGAATCAGATTTTTGGATTGGTAAATCCAGGGTTTTAGCGGCCGTGCCTAAAACCAATTCTGAGAACATTCACGTCACTATTTTCGAACGGACTCTTAATGGGGCTAACACATTCAAGCTCAGTTTTGCTTCTGGCGATGAACTGAATGACTTTCAACAATATCTGATGAGTCATCATCCCGCCGAGATGCCCGGCGTTCAGAAAGTTAAAGACGACTCTTTCCGCTCTGTTCTTGTATGCACCCAAGGGAGTCATGACATTTGTTGTGGTAGCTACGGGACTCGCTTTGCAGAAGAGGTCGAACAAAACATCAACGGAGTAGATGTCTATCGGGTAAGCCATACAGGAGGCCACCGGTTCGCTCCAACTGCCATGACCTTGCCTGACGGACGGATGTGGGCGGGTTTGAATATTGGTGTTCTGGAATCGATTATAGAATCATCGGGCAACGCACTCGATTTTAATGCCCATTGCAGGGGATGGTGGGGCGCATCTCCTGGGCCAGAGCAAATTGCAGAGCGAGCGGTTCTAACTCGAGTTGGTTGGGCTCTTAACGATTTGCCTAGAAACATTATGGTTAGAGAAGTGCCCGGTGGTTGGGTTGCTGAAGTTGGTGTCACAGGTAAAATTTGGGAGGTGAAAATTAAAAGAAGACGAGTGGTTCCTAGTATTTCGTGTCGATCAAGTGGGGGCCTACCCACTAAACTTCACACACAATATTTAGTAACTTCAGTGGATGAAAAATTTGCTAAGTAAATGAAAAATCGATTGTTCCTAATTCATTGTAATCAACTGAAAACTCGTCATTCGGCCGACAGTCTACTGGCCTCGTAAAAGAGCCACTGAGGATAATCTCGCCAGGTTCGAGTGCGATGCCGTATTTAAAATATTGACGAGCTAACCATGCCACGCCATTCGCTGGGTGGCCCAAAACAGCAGCAGCTACCCCGGACTCTTCAATCACTCCGTTGCGGCTGCAAAGTGCTGCGACCCATCGAAGATCAATATCGTGAGGAGACACTCTCACATCGCCAAGAATCACACCTGCATCTGCAGCGTTATCAGAAATTGTGTCTTTCACGGTTCTGGTAGCTCCTGTAACAGGATGCCGTCTATACGAACGCGCATCTATAAGCTCGATCGCTGGCACCAACGACTCTGTTGCGGCCATCACATCATCAGTTGTTACGTGCTCCCCACTCAGACGATCACCGATAATAAAAGCTAGTTCAACTTCTATCTTCGGATCACAGTAGGTACTCGCAACTAATTGACAACCTGACTCGTGAAACATGTAGTCAAGTAGATACCCAAAATCTGGTTCATCGATATTCATTGACATTTGCATAGCTCTTGATGTCAGACCAATTTTATGTCCTACTAACTCAGCTCCTCGCGATAGCTCAAGATTCATCCATGCTTTTTGAATCGCGTACGCGTCTTCAATGGTCATTTCTGGATGTTCTACAGTGACAGGATCAATTTGTCGAGCTGACTCGCGCGCCATCTCATGGCGTTTTGCTTGCACCTCAATCTCATAATCGCTCAAGGTACGATTCACCTTTGACCACCTAGCGTCGCAATAGTATGAGTGTCATAGGCAACCGCAACATTTTTTGTTTCCATATAAAAATCAAAACTGTAGTCGCCTCCATCTCGACCAACACCAGACTTCTTTGAGCCTCCAAACGGCGTCGGAAGATGTCGAACGTTCTGCGAGTTCACCCACACCATTCCAACTTCTAAATCGCGCGCTAAACGGTGAGCTCTGCCAGTGTCGCCTGTCCAAATGTAACCCGCTAAGCCGAACTCGACATTATTAGCAATCTCGATGGCTTGTCTTTCGGTTTCGAAAGATATCACTGTCAGAACCGGACCAAAAATCTCTTCATTCGAGATACGCATCGTTTCATCTGCTCCAACAAAGACAGCCGGATTCACGTAATTAGATTGAGCACTGAACTCAGAAGCCGCCTGGATCACCGTCGCACCTTCACTAACCCCTATTGCCAAATATGACCGCACTTTCTCACAATGAAGCGGGTGAATCAGCGGACCAATTTCGACATCGGGATTCAACGGGTCACCGACCCGAAGAGCACGAACTCGCTCTTCTAAACGCGCAACAAATTCATCATGGATACTGCTCTGCACAAGAAGGCGACTGCTTGAGGTACATCGTTCTCCGTTTAGGCTAAAAATCATAAATATTACAGCATCCAAAGCTCTCTCAAGGTTTGCGTCATCGAACACGAGCACAGGATTTTTCCCACCGAGCTCGAAGTGGACCCGCTTCAAACTTGGCGCTCCTTGTGCCTGGATTAGCGAACCAGTTCTTGATTCTCCCACAAAAGCCACCGCCTTAATGCCTTCGCTTTCCGTTAACGCTCTACCAGTCTGCTCCCCAACTCCATTTACTAAATTAAACACGCCAGATGGAACACCTGCCTCGAAAGCTATTTCAGCTAAGATCGCTGCCGAACACGGACTCCACTCCGCCGGTTTATGAACAACTGTGCACCCTGCCGCCAGAGCCGGAGCAATTTTCCAAGTAGATAACATAAACGGAGTATTCCAAGGCGTGATCACTCCAACTGGCCCGATCGGCTGACGGATCGAATAGTTGAGATGATCTTTCGTAGGCATGGACTTCCCATCGGCAGACCCTGGTGCCGCATCAGCAAAAAATCTAAAGTTTTCTGCGCCTCTCATAGCTGCAGAACTCATAAACCGGATGGGTTGACCGGTATCCGCTGTTTCTACAGCAGCTATCTCACTTGCTCGCTCAACAATAAGGTCAGCAACTTTATGAAGAATTTTTTTGCGTTCTTGTCCCGGCATGTTTGCCCATTCAGGAAAAGCCGCTGACGAGGATTTGACTGCCGCTTCGATATCTTGTTCATCACCAGAAGCAACAACTCCTATCACTGAACCATCAATGGGAGAAACATTTTCTAGAACGCTCTGCGATATGCTTTTCACCCACTCACCACCGATGAAGTGAGACAAAGGTTCTTCACTAAATCGCCGCAGCGCTCGATTAGCCGTGGCCTTAACTTCTTCATATGTCTGTGTCGTGGTCATAGCTTCTCCATATACGAACGAACCCCGTTCTCGTTTATTCTGAGCTTTGAGTCAATGCCTTGCACCTCAACACTCAAAGCGATAGGTATTTCAGTTTCTAAATCGCTCAGAACGCCCCGGCAGGCGTCAGTCACTAAGTCACGGACCTCTATCATCGGCCCATCTCCTCGATCCGCATTCAGACGAACCAGAATCGCAATAAAGATGTGGCGAGAGTTTCCATCTGCTATCAAATAATTCTCTCTGCGCTCTGCGCGCGTTCTCAATCCCGCTAGCGGAATAGTCGGATGTGTTAGGGCCGCCTGATGGATGGACCTAAGTAGCTGATCAATGGCTAGGCAATCTTCTAAGTTCGATGAATATTCAACAATTATGTGTGGCATGCCAGCTCCTGGTTTAATCAGAGTGTAGAACGTGTCATCGAGATAAGAACATGGGGGAAATCTATATATGCGCCTTCTCAGCTTCTCACACCAAGGTCGTGAATCGTTTGGTGTCTTGTCTAAAGACGGAAACGGAATAGTCGATCTGAGGCAAATATTCCCAGACGTCAAAGATATAAGCGATTTGCTTCATCAGGAACGACTAAGCGAGGTCGAAAAATTCGCGTCAGCTAAAGTTGAATACCTTGATACTTCAGAAGTACGATTTCTACGTACTATCCCAAAACCAGGAAAAATAATTTGTATCGGTGTTAACTATGGAGGACGTAACAACGAGTACAAGGATACAAATGAATCAAAAAATCCGAGTGTCTTTGTAAGATTTCCGGCCTCGCTCACAGGACACTTACAACCTCTTATTCGCCCTCCTGAAAGTAACCAGCTTGACTACGAAGGAGAGATCGTAGTCGTAATGGGAAAGGGGGGTCGGCGGATCTCACGAGATACTGCCCGACAGCACATTGCAGGTCTGACGTTAGGAAATGAGGGCACTATTCGAGATTGGGTCCGCCACGCTAAGTTCAATGTGACCCAAGGTAAAAACTGGGAGAATTCTGGATCCATGGGACCCTACCTCGTCACCCTTGACGAAATTCCAGATTTCGACGAGTTGGTCCTTACGACACGAGTAAACGGAAAAATCCGCCAATCGGACACCCACGCAAATATGGCTTACCCCATTGATTTTCTGATCTCGTACCTATCAACGTTTATAACCCTGGAGCCCGGAGATGTTATCTACACAGGCACCCCTACTGGAGCAGGAGCGCGTTTCGATCCACCTATATGGTTAGAACCAGGAGACATAATAGAGGTAGAGGCAAATGCAATTGGACTACTTATCAATAGCGTCGAAGATGAATAGTGCTAACCGAATCGAGTGAGGATCACCTGCACAACTCAAAGAAGTGTTTTAACAAGGTCTTACTTCCAAATCGTTATTATTTGATTTGTTAGCTCCATCTAATACTCATCTATAAGTTGGTCCTACCGGAAAACCCTTCAATGATGCGATACCAGTTATTTTTCATCAATTCATTGAGTCTTCAAATCTCACAGCACCCAGCAAATAAAACAACTATCTTTTTACCGTCACTACTAGGAGATAAACAATGGTCGCACCACTAGACGGAATTCGAGTGATCGAGTTCGCTAACTTCGCTGCAGCACCATCAGCAACTGCGATTATGGCAGACCTTGGAGCAGAAGTAATCAAGGTTGAAACAATCGGAGGGGACCCAATACGTGGTCTGATGAAGCAGGCAAAGGTCGCTGAAGGCGAACACAATCCGGACTACCCCTTTCAATTCATTAACCGAGGCAAAAAAGGTATCGAGCTGAACCTGGCAACTGATAAAGGCGCCGAGATCGCTAGGGACTTAATCGCAAAATCAGATGTAGTGGTGATGAACTTACTGCCAGAACGTAG
>CAJQGN010000100.1 GCA_905477545.1 uncultured Acidimicrobiales bacterium
GCCCGCTGGGATAGTGCGGCTCCGTGAATTAGCCTCTGCTTCGGTCTGGGTTCCGCCCCAGTTCGACTCAGCTCAGGGCCTCACTGATTTAGACCGGGCGGTTGACACGCTTGTCGAAATGAAAAATCTTTCCGAGACTTCGATAGGGCTTGCTTATTCTGCGCTGGTGCTTCGTGATCTTTCGCTAGCTCGTGAGGTTCGATCTCTTGAAGAACGACTTGATGGGATGAAAGTTTCTTTGCAAACCTGGGTGCTTCGGGCAGCAGCAAGTGACATAGACCCATCGCAACTTCGTGGGCTCCTGCACTTGGCCGAAGCTGCCGAGGATATAGGAGATCAGGCGCTTCAGATGGTAACTCTCGTATTGGATCAAGAGGATATCCACCCTGTGCTAGCGCTTGCGTTAGGTGATACCAGTGATGTTGTTGTCCAAGTTCCAATTGGTTCAGAGTCCGCGGCGGAGAATATGAGTTTAGGTTCATTGGGTTTGTCGGTAGATCCTGGATATCACGTGTTGGCGATAAGAAGAGCTGGTAGCTACCTTTATAACCCTCAAAAAAACATTGTTCTGCGCTCCGGTGATTTGCTCTTGGCATCAGGACCAGAGGAAGGTCGCGAGCGTTTCGCTGAAATTTGTGGATATGTCTTAGAGTTTGATGGTGAGACAGGGATGGTAGATCTCACACCAACAGCTAGTTGATCCGATTATTTCATGTGATCTTGGTAGCTTGAGTTTAATGTCATTATCGATTCTTACTGTTCATGCCCACCCGGACGATGAGTCTTCTAAGGGTCCCGGAACTATAAAGTTATATAGAAGCCAAGGAATTTATTCGACCTTGGTTTGTTGTACTGGAGGTGAAGCGGGCGACATCCTTAATCCGGCGATGGATCGAGATGAAGTAAAAAATAATCTGGAAGAAGTTCGGCGAGCAGAACTTGAGAAAGCTGCATCGATTATTGGGTATAACGAGGTCGTAATGCTTGGGTATCGAGACTCAGGGATGCCTGAAACTGAACCGAACTCTCACCCGGATGCATTTGCGAACGCTGACTTAGATATTGCAGTAGGGCGGCTAGTAGCAATTATTAGGCGTGTCAGGCCTCAGGTGATTGTTACTTATCCGGAAATTCAGAATCGGTACCCACACCCGGACCATTTACAGGTCACTGCTATTAGCCTTCCTGCTTTTGATCGTGCAGGAGATCCGGAATGGTACCCAGAAGCAGGCGATCCGTATGAACCGCTGAAACTTTACGCTCCGGTTTGGTCTAAAAAAAGGATATTGCTTACTCATCAGGCTTTCCTTGACCGTGGCCTTGAGTCACCCTACGACGAGAAGTGGTTATCAGGAAATGATCGTGATGATCGCATCACTGCCATGGTGAAAGTAGATAATTCTGTTCGTCGACGTGCTTTGTTAGCGCATGAGACTCAAGTCGATCCCCAGTCGCCATTCTGGTTTGGCCTGCCTGACGATGTGCAAGACGCGATACATCCATACGAGGACTATATGATTCTGCGCTCTCGAATTTCTACGGAGTCAGAAGAAGATGACCTTTTTGCGGGGATCAGAGACCAGATAGTAAGCGTTGGAGCTGAGGGGTCATGAGGTTCTTGTCAGCAGACTTTCTTAGTAGCTGGGCCGAGGTGGATCGCCCAAAAATTGAGGATGCGGCTGGAATCATTTGCATTAAAATAGATGGTTGCCCAGATGGCAAATTAGTTGTAAGTGTTGTGATTATCGATGGTCAAGTGGTTTCTGCCGAGCTGGGTTCGGTCAAGGGCCGCGATCTTGAACTCAAAATGACGTACGAACTTGCTGCATCTCTCTATAGAGGAGAGGTTGATCCGGCTGTTGCGTATATGAAAGGTGAAATAAAAGTAGATGGCGAAATGGCTCTTTGGCTGAAACTTTTGCCTTTATGGCGAGAACGTTTTGTTTCAAAAGATTTTACGTTGGTGCCTGGAGAAATAATTTTTTAGGTCAATCCTTGAAGGTCTCTAAGAGTGAAATAGTCCGCTAGTTGTGCGCCTAAGCTGTATAGAGATCGTTAAGTTAGTCATTGTCTTTGGCAAGTTGTAAATTAACCCCAATGACTACTTAGGTTTGATGGTTTGAAGTTCACGGAAATCCTTTGCTGGTCGCAGCTGTATTTCAGCTATGCCAGTCTGCCTGCTAGGTAGTTTCCTTTGGCAGCGGTATTGTGTTAATGCCGAGTGGTTAAAATTTTTTAGATTAATGTGAGGAAGATTAGCTTGGTGTGCAGATTTATAGTCAAAGTCTGCGTTGCTGTGAGAAGGAGCGCTGTTCTAGAAAATTTTTGAATTCTCTAGATACGTTCGATAATTGTTCCGGTTCCCAAACCACCACCGCAGCACATGGTGACTAAACCGAATTGTTTGTCTGCTCGGTGAAGTTCATGAATCGCTTTGGTGAGGAGAATAGACCCCGTGCCTCCGAGCGGATGCCCCAAGGCAATTGCCCCTCCATTTGGGTTCACTGAGTCCATGTTTGGTTTCAGTTCTTTTGCCCAAGCTAGTACAACCGACGCAAATGCTTCATTGATCTCGACGATGTCTATGTCGCTCATGCTCATAGAGTTGCGTCTCAGGAGGTGATTTGTCGCCTCAATAGGTCCCGTGAGCATAAAGACGGGGTCGCTGCCGACTAAGCAAGTGTCTACGATTCTGGCAAGGGGTTTAAGTCCTTGTTCCGCAGCCGCCTCTGCTGTCATCAGAAGCACTGCACCTGAACCGTCGCTAATTTGAGATGATGCTCCCGCAGTGTGGACACCACCTTCTAGGACGGGACTTAATTGAGATAAAGTTTCAAGTGTTGTTGGTCGAAGTCCGCCATCTGCTGAAACTGTTTTTGTTTCTCCTGTAGGTTTTCCATCTTCATCGAGGACCGGGGTCTGAATTTTAATGACTTGAGTTGAAAACCTGTCTTCTTCCCATGCTCGAGCTGCGTTCTCTTGGCTTCGAAGCC
>CAJQGN010000101.1 GCA_905477545.1 uncultured Acidimicrobiales bacterium
AAACATCGCAGAAGGACCAGTGCCACCCAAGTGATGGAGCGCTATCTCTCCCCCTCCGATGGAAGGAAGCATCACCGGATCAACCAACTCAGATAACTCAGACATACCTACACACCTAATAATTCGCCTACCAAAATGTAACTGAATCTACTTGTTTCACTATCAATATCAGCAACACGGGTCTCTAGCGGTTCCGGGACTGCTAAGAATGTTCTATGGAAGCCACCAACAGTAACTATGACATCGAATTCTTTTGGGACCCAATCTGCCCATTCGCTTGGATTACATCGAGATGGATAGAAAAAGTCGTCAAACAGACCGGTTATTCAGTTGACTGGCGTTTCATATCCCTAAGAATCCTCAACAAGGACAAAGATTACGACACTGAGTTTCCCGCCGGTTACGAAGTTGGGCACACATCAGGGCTGCGTTTTCTTCGAGCTGCAGCTCATGCGCGCCAAGAACTCGGGAAAGAGCCGATGTCTGCTCTCTATAGTGCCTTCGGAACACACTATTGGGACCTTGACCGCCAGCCAGGAAGGCGGACTCCCCTTGGCACAGTCAGCCATACCGAAGAATGTTTTAGAACTGCTGGGCTTCCAACCCACTTTGCAGCATCAGTAGATGATCAGTCCTGGGACCACATCATAGAAACAGAAACGGAAACTGCCTTAGAACGAACCGGTCGTGACGTAGGCACTCCAATTATTTCCTTTAAGCCCCCAGAAGGACTTTCTTTTTTTGGCCCTGTGCTCTCACGCGTACCCGACGATGACCAAGCGGTTCCATTATGGAATGCCGTTATAGAATTAGCTGGTTTCCCTGGATTTGCTGAAATGAAACGATCCTTAAGAGAGGTCCCTCAGATCAACGTCCTTGGATCCTTAGCAAGCGAACCTGCCATGGAAGATTGGGAAACCGGCGCACGAAAAGCTCACAAACCCACTTAGAGAAACAGAGCGCTAACTACTCGATTCATATTTCGGATTTCAAACTGCTGTTGGTAATACGCGAGAAAATTTAAAGGAATAGTCTATAAACATGACAGATAACCAGGGAACACTTTATGGACTTGGAGCCAGAAATCTACAAGACGCCTTTGACACAAGGCGTCTTGCGAATCGTCTTATGGAGATCACTGTCAAAGACCATCTGTCTGAGCAGGTAATGAATTACATTGGACAAGCAACCTACTTTTATCTGGCGACCGTAGATGCAGACGGCTTCCCAGATGTGTCATACAAGGGCGGTATAAAAGGCTTCGTTTCAGTTACAGATAACCAAACTCTTCGAATTCCGTCCTACGACGGTAACGGCATGTTTCGATCACTAGGAAACGTTGCTGACACCGGACGGGTAGCTCTGCTATTCATTCGACAAAACGAACGAGCAAACCGTATGCGAATCCACGGCACAGCGAAAGTAGTTCTTGACCCAAATGTCGTTTCACAATTCGAGGGCGCCGAAGCTGTTCTAGAAGTGTCCGTCACCCGGGTCTTCCCGAACTGCCCGCGATATGTTCATAACCTTTCTTCTGGTGAAGTATCAGAGTTTGCTCCGGCGCCCGGTCATACACCGCCCGAAGCCGACTGGAAAAGCACGGAAGACTTTACTGATGTGCTTCCAAAAATAATTAAATGAAGGTACTTACGACTCTGCCACAAGCGAACCTAAACGACATCGCTTCGTCCGTGAAGCGAATTGAAGAAAATGGTTATGACGGAGTAGTCACTCTTGAAAACCGGCATGACCCGTTTCTGCCTCTTGGAATCGCAGCGGTCAACACCAGTCGTTTGCGTCTTGCTACTGGGGTAGCTATAGCCTTCCCACGAAGCCCAATGGTTATGGCTAATATGGCTTGGGACCTTCAACACGCGAGTAACGGGCGGTTCGAATTAGGTATCGGAACACAAGTAAAGGGTCACAACGAACGGCGTTTCAGCGTTCCTTGGACAGCACCGGTACCCCGACTCCGAGAATACATTTTGTCTCTGCAAGCGATATGGGAGTGTTGGATGAATGGGACGAAACTTCATTTCCAAGGTGACCATTACTCATTTACCTTGATGACACCAAATTTCACTCCGGAAGTAAACGAAAATATTTTGCCTCCTAAAATTTCCATCGCAGCAGTCGGACCTGCAATGCTTCGCCTGGCTGGTGCAACCTGTGCCGGCGTTCGGCTACATCCTTTTTGCACACCAAAATATTTGCAAAGTGCCGTCTTGCCCGAAATAATGATCGGCTTGGACAAAAGCCAAAGACAACGTTCAGACTTTGAAATTACTGGCGGGGGTTTCATCTGCACAGGTAAAACCGATGAAGACGTAAAAAAAATGTTTGAGTGGGTTCGCTATCGCATCGGGTTCTACGGCAGCACTCGGGCGTATTGGCCCGTATTAGAAGCACATGACCTTGTAGATCTTGGCATTGAGCTTAACCGCCTATCGAAAATGGGTTCGTGGGAGAGCCTGGCAGATTGTATTTCTGACGAAGTAGTTCATTTATTTTCAGCTGTCGGGAGACACGATCAAATAGCTGGCTCTATTGCAGAAAAATTCGGAGGTGTTTCAGACGCTCTGAATGCCAGCGTCTCCGCCGAAATACCAGCTGATTTGCCGCCAGAAGTGATCCAGGACATTCAGTCCATTCCGACAAGTTACGTGGAAGATTCAAAGTCCTAATTCCTTACAAGGCTGCATACGTTGCCGCTGCAATATTCAAAGCTCGGCTATCTCCGAGCAGCTCATCAGCCATGTTGTTCATCACGTAGGCAATTGACAAACGCTGATCTAAGTCAATAATTCCCATTGACCCACCCCACCCAAACCAATATAGAGTTCGCCGACTTGGAGTTATTGGTGCGTGCTCATGGTTAATACCAAAGCCCATTCCATAGGGCACATTCATTCCAAGCACCTTGTCAGGAACAAACGTCTGACGAACCAACGCTAATTCAATTGCTTCTGGACTCATCAACTCAACTCCGTCGACTGAACCTCCACATGCAAGCATCGAATGCACCCGAGCTACAGACCGAGCGTTGCCCATTCCTCCAGCCGCAGGGATCTCGGCGGCTCGCCACTCCTGGGTCAGGGGTTCGCTTCCATCAAGCATGCAACTGTCAAAGGTTCGGCCTGCAATTGAATCGCTAGCGACACCCATGGACCCACTCAGCGTTGATCCTGGCTGCTTAAGGTCTGCAACACGATGGCCTTCCGAAGCACTAAGACCTATATGAAAATCTGCTCCTAAAGGTTCAGCAATTTCTTCTCTAAAGAAAGTTCCTAAACTTCGCCCATCAACTCTTCGAAGCACTTCAGCTTGCATAGTTCCTTGAGTAATAGCGTGGTACCCCGGTCCTGTTCCAGGCTCCCACCAAGGCTTCATTCCAGCTAACAGGTCCGCCATCAACGCATGATCATAAAGTTCAGATGCAGTAACGGGCCTTGGGAAACCTGAGCAGCCCGTCTGGTGACTCATAACGTGGGATAACAGAACCTTAGATTTTCCATTAGCTGCGAACTCTGGCCAGTAGGTTGATACCGGCTCGTCAAAACTTATGGCGCCGCGATCAGCCAACATCAGCATGCAACTACTCGCCATTGTTTTGGTAGTTGAATAAACGTTGCAGATAGTATCTTTTTCCCAGGGGTCTCCGGCGCTGTTCTTATTACCGGCCCAAAGGTCAACAACGAATTCTCCATCCAGGGTTACCGCCGCAGAAGCCCCTAACTCAGTACCTCCCGCAAAATTTGCTTCGAACGCTTCGCGCACTAGTTCGAACCGGGGATCACATAACCCATTAGCTTTCATGAATAACTCCAAACGTAGGCTGACCTAGATATATGCAACATAATGCTCACAACCATCTCAAGGTCGCTAAATTTTCTATTAGAAAATGGGAAGGACAAAAATGGGACCGTTAGAAGGACTCAAAATAGTTGAGCTGTGGTGCATTGGCCCAGGGCCATTTGCTGGAATGTTACTTTCCGACATGGGTGCTGAAATAATCAGAGTGGATAGACCGATTGAGCCAGACTACGGCTATCCGGATCCAAAGTACCGAACCCTTTGGCGTAATAGGAAAGCTGTAGCGATTGACTTAGAAACCCCAGAAGGTATTCAAACTTTCAAGCGACTTATCGCACAAGCAGATGGCTTCATAGAAGGTAACCGTCCAGGGGTTTGCGAAAAAATGGGCATTGGCCCCGATGATTTACTCGCTATTAATCCTCGACTTGCGTACGGCAGAATGACGGGCTTTGGGCAAACCGGACCATTAGCGGACCAAGCTGGATTTGATTTGTCTTTCATCTCTCTCACAGGAGTTGCACACGCTGTCGGAACCGAAGAAGAGCCAGTTCCACCATTGATTCTTGGTGGCGACTTTGGAGGCGGTGGGACATACCTGGCTTTGGGAATGCTTGCGGCTATATTCTCTGCCCAAAAAACAGGGGTCGGGCAAGTAGTTGACGCTGCAATGGTGGATGGATCTGCCAACCTGATGAGCTATATGTACGGAGGGCTCCAATCTGGAGTTTGGAAAGATAAACGCGCCTCCAATAACGTCGACGGCGGGCATTGGTTGTACCGAATGTACCGCTGTGCAGATGACGAATTTATTTCCGTGGCATGTCTAAGCCCGAAACTTTACAAAAACCTCGAAAGCGGATTTTTGCTAGACCCAAAGATCTTCTCGTTCAAAGCAGGCAGAGATAATTGGAAAACACTCGCCAGCAAACTTCAAGATATTATTCTGAAACGAAGCAGAGACGAATGGGTAGAACACTTTAAAGATCTTGATGCTTGCGTTCAACCTGTCCTTAACATGAATGAAGCTCCGAACAACGAGCACCTCAAAGCGCGAAAGACTTTTCTGACCCACGGAAATGTCGTTCAACCTGCACCTGCGCCACGTTTCAGCCAGACTCATAGCGAGATAGTCAATCAACCGCCTAAAAATGGGCAAGACACCGATGAGGTTCTTACAGACTGGGGTTTTGATGAAAGAGAAATTTCAAGACTCCATAAAGAAAAAATTATAGGCAACCACTAGTTAATTGGGCACCTAAGCCCATAGAGTCTCAATTCCCTCATTAGTTCACACCACGACTCTTGCGATCAACAAAGCAAAACTAGCTAACCCAATCCATGCCACTGCTCCAAGAAGAAGTGGCCGGCCACCCATAGCAAACATTGATTTAAGTCGAACTGATGATCCAACTGCGAACATCGCCGTAGCAAATAGCCAACTTCGCAATGAGTCAATGACCTCAATCAGGGTAGTTGGCAATAAATTCGTAGAACGCAAAACCACTGCTGCTAGAAAAAAAGTCACAAATACGGGCACTATCGGCGGACGGTTAGTTATCTCAGACTTAATACCGCCTCGTTGATACAACGAGATTGCGAGAACTAACGGAGCAAGCAACACGACCCGAGCCAACTTGACCACTACAGCTACTTCCAGAGCCAAATCTCCATTTGATGATGAGGTCGCCACGACTTGAGCCACATCATGCACGGCAGCTCCAGTCCACCACCCAAACTGCTCTGCACTTAACCTTAGAATTGGGTCGCCGATAATTGGATAGACAAGCATCGACAATGAGCCAAATAAGGTCACTAACCCGATCGCATACGCCACCTCTTCTTCATCAGCTGGAGTCAAAGGCCGCACTGCTGCGATAGCAGATACACCACAAATCGAGTAGCCAGTGGCCACAAGTAGAGAAAGACTCCCTGAAAGCTTCATAGCACGGCCCAGCAATGTAATCCCAATGAATGCCACTACGACCACCAGTGCTGCTGCCAGAAGACCCTTGATAGAACCAATCTTTTGTAAATCACCGAGCGCTAGTCTGAAGCCTAAAAGAATCACACCCAATCGAAGAAGCTTTCGTGCTGCGAAATCAGTTCCCGGTTTACTTCTTTCGCTCAACAAGTTTGTATTAGCAGCCAAGACTCCAAGTACTAACGAAATAGTTACCGGAGAGATCTTGTCGTTCTGAGAAGCTAACGCAAAGGCTGCAACGGCGGCGGTTAAGGCTACGAAAATTCCGAGCCCTTTTAAACGAAAAAATTCACAGACTGACTCAAAATTCATATATACAAAACGCTTCCCGCCGTTCGCAGACCCAAAAATGCAAGCATACGCCACGTAAGCAGAATGTGTGAAGTATGAGCATTATGATCAGAAACAGAACATCTCATTAACGCAGCAAGACCGATACCTTCCACTATCTACTTCACTTAATTCCACCGGCTCAGCTATCAGAGTTTCATCAGAATCAATTTACTAAATATTAATTCTTATGAAGCCACGAAGATCCTATCTCGCCACTACCTTCGGTTAAGTGATAACCCCTGAGACAATACTTATTAGAGTTAGCGGCGATGATAAACCAGGCGTGACAAGTGGACTGTTGACGCTACTTGCTGAACTAGGTGCCGAAATCCAGGACATGGAGCAGGTCGTAGTTCAAAGACAACTAACGTTAGGGCTCGCCGTCTCAGTTCCAGCCGGCCGAGATTTAGTAAAGGAAGTTCTACTATTTGGCTGGGAAAGCGACCTAACAATAGACTTTGAAATTGTTAGGGATACTCCAACTAAATACGCTGCTCGTCACGTAGTTACCGCCCTAGCGCCAGAACTGTCGCCAACGGATCTAGCTTTAACTGCCGGGGCGATAGCGCAAAGCGGCGGGAACATCGACCGAATTCATCGGTTGAGTCGTTACCCAGTTTGGAGTTATGAGTTCCTTGTCGAAGGGTCTAACGCAAATCAACTCAGGGCTTCCTTGTTGGAAGTTGCAGCAGACAGATCGATAGATATTGCTGTTCAGCCTCACGGTTTAAGCCGACGGTCCAGTCGACTGGTCATCCTCGACGTTGACTCAACACTAATTCGAAATGAAGTCATTGATCTCTTAGCAGAAGAAGCTGGATGCGGTGTGCAAGTAGCAAACATCACAGAGAAAGCGATGCAGGGGAAGATCGACTTTGAAGGCGCTCTCCGTCAGCGCGTAGCTTTGCTAGCTGGCTGTCCGGAAAGCATAATCACGTCGGCAATCACAAAGATCGTTCTCACCCCAGGAGCCCGTACTTTCATAAGAACGCTTAGAAGACTTGGCTACCAGATCGCAATCATAAGTGGAGGATTTACTCACTTTACTGATCATTTATCACAAGCTCTCGGCTTTGATCACTCATTTGCCAATCAGCTCGAAATCGTAGACGGAAAGCTAACTGGTAATTTATTGGGCCAAATAATTGACGCACGAACAAAGGCCGACCTACTTATCCAAATCGCGCACACAGAGAATATTCCGCTCGAACAAACAGTTGCTGTAGGCGATGGAGCAAATGACCTTCCAATGCTTCAACATGCCGGGTTAGGTATAGCATTCAACGCAAAACCATTACTGAAAGACGCTGCAGACACATCTATCAGTGTTCCATATCTTGATGCAATATTGTTCATGCTTGGAGTTACTAGAGAAGAAGTTGAAGCAGCTGACGCGTCAGATCCCACCAAAAACTAGAAGCAAACCTTAATTTCTGTAACCCTCTTAGCGCAGATTTATGAGAGGCTCTCTGAATGAACCAACTGGTAACGCGAACTGATAAAGATGGCATCTCTACTCTCGAGCTGAATCGACCCCAAGCTTTAAATGCTCTCAGTCCATCAATGTTCGTAGAGCTAAGAGAACACATCGAAGCGCTATCGCTCATCAAAGATGAAATCGGAGTGGTCATTCTGAGCGCTGCAGGTAAGTCATTTTCAGCGGGTAATGACCTAAAGGCAATCCAACGAGGAGATCGCCCTCCCTCAACCCATTATCAAGCAGAAACCCTTGATTTGATTGAATCTATGCCACAACCGGTCATCGCTGCTGTCCAAGGTTATTGTTACACCGGCGCGCTCGAATTAGTGCTCGCATGCGACCTGCTCATATGCGCAGACGACGCACTATTTTGTGATAGCCACGGTAAATGGTCAATGGTTCCTACCTGGGGAATGACAACTCGCCTGCCCGAGCGAGTTGGGCTCATGACAGCCAAAGACATCATGTATAGCGGAAGATCTATCTCGGGCAAAGAAGCTGTAGAAATTGGTCTGGCTAATCGTTCGGTTCCAGCAATTAGTTTAAAGGCAAGCGCTTTAGATTGGGCCGCAGCTATCTCTGCCAATTCATGGCACACGTTATCGGAAGAAAAAAAACAGATACTAGCCCTAGCAAAAATGGAACGATCCGACGGACTCAAATGGGCTCGAGAAAACGGCCCGGGCGCCGGAGCAGATATGAAAGAACGAATACAAAATAGCTTTGGTCGCTGATTCGGTTTTCTCAAAAATTTGCTGAGGTATCCGCATCTCTCACGGCGCTTTTTGCTACCGTCAGCACCAGTTCAACAGGGAGTCTCCATGAGTAAAGTAGTTATTTACCACAACCCTCATTGAGGATCATCAAAAACTGCCTTAGCG
>CAJQGN010000102.1 GCA_905477545.1 uncultured Acidimicrobiales bacterium
TTTGATTTTGTCTCCGGAGCTAGTTGTTGGCCAGCCAGCGATGGCTCAGCTAGGTGCACAAGCTGATGTTTTGTGGGATCTAGAAATTAATCCGAACCGACCTGACGCTATGTCTATCGCAGGTGTTGCAAGAGACCTGGCAGCTCGGCTAAATATTCCATTTCAGATACCTAAATGGTCTGTCGATCATATGGCTACTAGGGAAACTTCGGAAACTTCGGTTAGCGTCGCTGACGAAGAACTCTGCCCTCGTTTCACAGCGCGCGTGCTTGAGGGAGTGAGCGTTGGTGTGTCTCCTCTGTGGATGCAAACGCGTCTCCAGCTTCTGGGCATGAGGTCAATCAATTCGGTAGTCGATGTATCGAATTATGTGATGCTCGAACTAGGCACGCCAAACCACACTTACGATTTATCGTTAGTGGGTGGAAACGCGATAGGAGTGCGGCGAGCAAAGACTGGTGAGTCGATTACAACTTTAGATGGGCAAGAGAGATCCTTAGCTCCGGGCGATGGCGTCATCGTAGACGGATCTGACGTCGCGATCGGAGTAGCCGGCGTAATGGGAGGATCTAGCACAGAAATTTCTGACTCAACCAATACCATTCTACTAGAGTTAGCCTGCTGGGACAGGACCGCTATCGCTCGAACTTCGCAGCGGATGGGTCTTCGTTCTGAAGCCTCGTCACGCTTTGAAAGAGGCACTGACATAAATTTAAGTGTTATAGCCGTTGAACGTTTTTGCTATCTCCTAAATGAGATAACGCCAGGCGGTATAGAGATTGAAGAGAAGATAAGCGATGTGCAAGCTACTAGAGACAAGCAAACAACTATTAGCGTGCGTACTTCCAGAATCAATTTGTTACTTGGGCAAAAGTTCTCGAGTGAAGATATAGCCAATTTACTTATTCCTATTGGCTTCGAAGTTGTACAGTCCGATGATGCTGATGTGCAACTTGTGACAATTCCCAGTTTTCGCCCTGACTCGGAAACCGAAACAGACATAGCTGAAGAGGTTGGTCGCCATTTTGGTTACGGGCGTTTAGGAGCGACTGTACCCCGATCTCCTAATGCGGGTCATCTTACATTTCATCAAAAATCTCGCAGGCTTATTCGTCAGGTATTGGTCGGTGCTGGGTTAGATGAGGCGATGCCGAGCCCATTTTTAGCCCCAGATGCAGTGGCCAAAGCCGGCCTATCGGCCGGCAACGTGGTTCAGCTGCTTAATCCTTTGGCTATCGAAGAGTCAGTTTTGAGACCTTCGTTACGGTCTGGGTTATTGACGGCGCTTGCCTACAATCAGTCGCACAGAAATGAAAATGTGAAACTCTTTGAGATCGGATCGGTGTTTGCTCTTCCATCAGAGGGATCTGGATTACCAGATGAGCACGAAATGCTCGGAGTCATTCTCGGAGACAACGATGCCTTCGTAGCGAAGCAGCTTTGGGACGTGATCGCTGCTGGTCTAGGAATTAATGGAGAATTACGTAACGCTATGGACCTTCCTGGACTTCACCCTCGACGTGCAGGGCGAATAATTGTGGAAGGTCAAGAAGTAGGAGTGCTAGGTGAACTAGACCCAAGAGTTCTAGAGAACTACAGCGTCTCTAATCGTTGCGGGTGGCTAGAGTTACGGCTCGACCTGTTAATCCAATCGATGAGTCAAAATGCGACTCGCCGGTATGATTCAGTCTCGACGTACCCTTCGAGTGATTTGGATTTAGCTTTCGTTGTGAAAGATGAAATCCAAGCATCGGATGTGGAACAGACTATACGTTCATTGGTTGGCTCAGAACTAGCGTCCCTTGAACTTTTCGACGTTTTTCGAGGTGAAAAACTGGGTGAAGGAAACAGATCGTTGGCGTTTTCGTTGCGATTTCAATCAGCAGAGGGAACTCTGAGCCATGATCAATTAGCCAGTCTTCAAGAGCGATGTATCCAAGCGGTAGAGACAACTCATGATGCTCGACTCAGGTAGTTTAATAGCCGGCTTTTGTATCTACTAAACCAATCAGCTGATCTCCGTTTACTCTCGCACGAACATTTTGTGTAACTCTTTCTGCAAGGAGAGGCAGACCCATTTCAGGTGTGTTGCCGACATGAGGGGTAATAATGCAGTTATCGAACGTCCACAATAGATGATCGGTTCCCAAAGGCTCAGGATCAGTAACATCGAGCGCAGCCCCGCCAATGGACTCAGCTAACAGCGCCTCGACCAAGTCATCGGTGACCACATGTTTGCCTCGAGCAACGTTGATTACCCAAGCATGCGACGGTAAAAGAGAGAGTTCCTTAGCGCTAATGATTCCCTCAGTCTCAGGAGTTAACGCAAGTGCCAGTATCAGAACGTCTGTTTCGGGTAACTCTTGGTGAAGTTTAGCGAGCGAAGTCACATCTGACGCTCCCGACATTGGCTGAATATTTTTTCTGATGACAGTTATTCGGCATCTAAAAGGTTGGAGGTACTTCAGAAGGAACTCGGTGATTCCACCCCCTCCTAATATTGTTACACGTGCGCCATATAAATTTTTTCCTTGAGGCTCGCCCCACTGCTTTGCTCTACCGTAAGTATGCAGCTTTCTTAAACCTGCAAGCGTCAGGGCGAGAGCGTGCTCTGCAACTGGTTCTGCATAAACGCCCTTTCCGCATGTCCATATAAGGTTTGGTCTTGCTTGAAGCATTGGGAGGAAAGGTTCGATACCAGCATATGGAAGTTGAACCCATTGAATACCAGGGTTCTCATCTAACGTTTTGGGTAGCAAGTCTGCTCGTGAGGGCTCTGCCCAAATAAGTGCTTGAGCTTCGGAAGGCTTCGTTATAAGTCCGCCTCCGGAAAGAACAGCCTCTGCTAATGATTGCTGTCGCCAGCAATCAGGCTCTACAGCGACGTGAAGAGATGTCATAAAGACAAAGTTATCGCGGTCTGCTACTTAGCGTTAAATCTATGGAAGCTGTATGTGTTCATTGTGTATCATATGTGAAAATATTTTTAATGGATTTAAAGCGACCAGTCTAGCTGAGCATGCCGAGTCAAAGATTAGTGACTGCTAGAAGCGATTTCTCTAAAGAACTAAATGAGAAAGAACAGCCCAATTCTCCAAGTCTTCTTGAATCGTTCGAGTTCCAAGAACCTGAATGCAAACGTGATCTGCACCATTGACGCGGTGAGCGGTCAGTCGATCTCTAATCGCATCAGAGCCAAATGTGATGAGTTCTGAAACTAGTCTGTCGCTCGGTCCATCAAGAAAATCGTTCTCCTCAAAACCCAACATCTCAAACTTTCGCTGATTGCTTTTAGAGCTGGTGTACTTTCGCAAGTGATTTCTACCTATTTCGATAGCCAGCTGAGAATCTTGAGTAAGAACCACAGCCATCTCAGCTGCAACGACTGGGTCGGGACCTATAGCTGATCGCGTCAGCTTAGTGTGTTCCGGGTTCGCTAAGTATGTGTGAGCGCCGAGAGTGTGGCTTCCTGCTAATGCGGTCATCTTTGGTCCATAAGCTGCGAGACAAGTAAGCGGAGATGACGTATCGTCAGTTTTATTCTTTTCCCACAAATTGTTAAATTCCTTAAGGTAGCTAGTCGCAATAGAAAGCGGTTCTGCCTCATTGCTCAAAGCGCCACCTAAGCCAAGTCCAAGAACATGACGACCGCCGGACTTCCTTTGCAAATATCTGTGTCCCGCCACAGCAGCTCCAGGGGAGCGGTCACTCATCCTCGCTATACCGTTGGCGACTGTCAATGACCATGTACCTTCTAAAAGTTGTGAAGCAAGAGACAAAGCTTCAGTTGGGCCGACCTCCGGAACCCATAATGACGGGTAACCGAGTCGTTCAATTTCCTGTGCAGCAACAGTAGCTTCAGATGGGGTGAGGTCATCAAACCTAAATGACCAAACACCAACCTGACCCAGTTTCTGTCTCAGTTGATTAAAATCAGACAACTTTTCTCCATAGATATAGATGCTTAAATATCTATCTACGTGTAGTTAACTTGCAGACGCGCGAAACTAAGATTGCTGACTTTCGCCCATCATCGCTCCATCTGATTTGAGATAGATAGAGTTCTTAGGAGTTTTGAAGAGATCCTCAACAGCCGGCAGAAATTCTTCCAGACGCATAGATTGATAAGTGGGATCGAAAGCAGGCTGATCATATTCTTGGCAAAATTCGACGGTCAGATCGTAGGCCCGATGTCCAGCAAAATCGTCTCTCATGTTTCTGTCCATACCAAAATGGTGGAAAAAATTGTAACCCTGAAAAATTCCATGCTTCTCGACCATCCATAAATGATCTTCAGACACAAAGGGCTTGAGAATTGCTGCTGCAATATCAGGATGGTTATAGGAGCCTAACGTGTCGCCGATGTCGTGTAGTAGCGCGCACACAACGTATTCATCAGACTTATTCGCTCGCGCAGCGCGGGTAGCGGTTTGGACACTGTGCTCTAAGCGGTCAACTGAAAATCCCCCGCAGTCTCCGTCTAGCAGTCGAAGGTGATCGATGACTCGATCTGTCAGACTGGCAGAAAAAACCTTGTTGTGGGCTGCGATAATATCCCAATCAAGTTTGGTGGCTTCAGTCATCGCTCCAAATGTGGCACTTTGGCTAAGCAGTTCGTTTGCTTGCGCTACGTCGGTCATGTTTCCCCCATGAGACTAGAATCTATTCTCCATGCTAGATGCTGGTAACCGATGATGGTCGTGTCAGCTTGCTTTTCCAACGGATTATTAGGCACGGCTATCGGCCATTATTCCACCATCTGGGAAAATTATTTCTCCGGTCACAAAGCTCGATTCATCGCTGCATAAGTAAAGGCAAGCGTTAGCGATGTCAGATGGCTCTCCAAGGCGACGTAATGGTGTTTCTCTAGTTCTTGCTGTTACCCAAGCTTCACTGTTTGTGGCGGCACCACTCATCGAAGTTCTAATGTAGCCCGGTCCGACTGCGTTGACTCTTATGTTGTGTCGAGCTAGCTCAATCGCCCCGCACTTGGTGAGCATCCAAACTCCAGCTTTTGAAACGCAATAGTCGGAGGAACCCATCAGTGCAGTTCGAGCGGCCACTGAAGCTATATTTACAATGGCTCCACCGCCTGTCTTGATCATTTGGTTTGCGACAGCTTGATTCGTGAGCATCACCCCTGTGAGGTTCACGTCGATAACTCGTTGCCAACTCTCGAGCGACTTATTTAGTAGGAGCATGTCGCCCTTGTCATAACGATCAGCTGTAGCTTGCTCATCGGGCTCTCTGCTCACATAAGCCGCGTGCGAAATCCCTGCGGCGGCAACGCATACGTCTATTCGCCCGAAGTTTTCTACAGCACCTTTGATCATCGAACTGACTTCTTCTGGCTGTGAGATGTCTACACCAATCCCTATTGCTTGACCACCTTCGGCTATGGCTTCGTCTACAACAGCAGCTGCTCGTTCTGGATTAAGGTCTGCAACAACCACAGATGCCCCTTCAACGGCGAACTTTAAAGCACACTCGCGTCCGATGCCTGATGCACCTCCTGTTATTAAAGCGACCTTATCTTGTAAGCGTTGGCTCATGATTCTCCCATGTAGCGAGTAATAGAACCACATTACGCACTTAGCCATGCCTTTGCCGCTCAACACTGATGGTAGAGCGTTTGTGTCAGTGTAAATCGGCGGTGCGTCTAATTAATAAGCGATCATACAAAAACGAAGCGCCATAGCTCCGAGGCTCTTCCTGAAACGAGAAAAGAATGCCCCCGAAGGGAGGCCTATTGGCGAGAAGCTAATTATCTAATTATTATCAGCAGCCTTCCGGTTACTTGTAAGCCGTTAGCTGCGGTTGTAATTGCACAGATAGCCGGCATCTGGGCGTTGCTCAATAACAGGAAGGCCACAACGCCCCTAACAATTTGAAGAGGCAAACTTTGAGTGTTGGGTTGTTTCGCAAAGCTTTGGCTAAGGTGTTTGAGGCGTCTCACCCGGTTGTTTGAAATAAACAGTCTTGATCGATAGAGGATGACTTATGACTAACAATGAAGCTAAGGGAGAAAACTTCGATCCTGTAGCTGACTTGCACCAACGTCAACGACAAGTGCGACAAGACATGGGCGGTGCAGCAAAAGTTGCGAAGATGAGGGCTGACGGAGTTCCGACTATCCGCGATCATATAGACGGTATTTTGGACGAAGGTTCTTTTCGCGAGATAGGCACTTTTAGTCGCTCTATGCGCTTAGAGGATCGATCTAACACTCCAGGCGACGGAAAAGTTGGAGGGGAGGGAATGATAAACGGAAAACCAGTTGCGATCGCCGGCGATGACATAACTGTCAAAAAAGGGTCTTCTGCGATAGTCGGAAGCCGCCGAATTGGTCGGCTATATGACAGAGCCCTGGAACGCGGAATGCCATATGTCTATGTGGGAGAAACAGGTGGTGGAAGAATCCCCGACCTTATTGGAGCAGAAGGCATCGCCGATGTCGCTCCGACGCTTTCCGTCTCGCGACGGCGACGACAGATACCGATGGCAACAGCGATAGTTGGACAAAGTTTTGGTGGTTCTTCTTTCCAGTCAGCCTTCTCAGATTTCGTTGTCCAAGTGCGAGGTTCCGTTCTTGCAGTGACTTCCCCCAGAGTCTTCGAAATCGCAACAGGCGAAGTCATCGGGTTCGAAGAGCTGGGTGGAGTAGACGTTCATTCTCGGATCACCGGCCAGATCGACCTAGGCGTCGAAACTTTCGATGAAGCCTACGAGGCTATTCAACGCTGGTTATCGTATCTGCCCCAAAACGCCTGGTCAGTTTCACCGAGGCTCGACAGCAGAGCCGATATGACTCCAGATCACTCACTAGCTGGACTAATTCCCTCCAAACGAACGCGCGGTTACGATATGCGACGGTTCTGTTCGACCCTTTTTGATGCTGGATCTTTTATGGAACTACAGCCGGGCTATGCGCGCAACCTAACCACCGGTTTAGGGCGGCTAGATGGATTCTCGGTCGGTGTAATAGCAAACAACCCGATGTTTAACGCTGGGGTTCTCGATCCCGATGCCTGCCGAAAAGCAATCCGTTTGATGTGTCTTTGCGATGCTTTTAACCTGCCGGTCATTTTTTTGATGGACGTACCGGGGTTTATGGTCGGAAAAGCAGTTGAACACAACCGAATCTTGTCTCTTGCAATACGCTTTGTTGAAGCTCTTTCTAATATGTCCACACCTACTTTGACGGTCACTCTACGCAAAGGATTCGGGTTAGCTTTTCCGGCGATGAATGGTTCAGGTCTTGGGTCCTCAGGGCTTTACTCCTGGCCAGGTGCAGAAATAGGTTTCATGGACCCGGAAGTTGGTGTGAACGTGGCATATTCATCTCGTTTTACTGACCTCGGTGTCGACGAAGCTGAAGCTGAGAAAAATCGATTAGTCGAAGAAATTTCTAACGTCACAACGCCATATGAGGCAGCCGGGACTATGCGGATAGATGAAGTTATAGACCCAGCTGACACCCGGATCGTTCTCGTTGAAAATTTACGACAGTTAGATGGGCGCCGGATCCCACCTCCTGAACAACGTCCGCTAAGTTACTGGCCAACTGTGTAGATGTCCCTTGCAAGGGGGCGTATGGGCGAGCCCTCTAACGCCCAAACCAAGATGTATGACCTCGGCAACTTAGGTCCATGGCACCTCCGTTTTGTACAGCGCAGCAACCATGTTTGCCACTACTAATGGCGATAAGCAAACCGAAATGGGTTTGGTTTGCATCCGGTTCACCAGCTTTGATTAGTCATCTTGTAACCTTGCGGATCGCGATTTAGTTCGAAACGGGAAGAATCATGAGTTTGTTCGTTATTGTGTTGCTTGTTGCAACTGTTCTCTGTTCTTTGGTAACAGGATTTGTTTTTACTTATGCGGTAGTCGTTATGCCTGGCTTGTCAAGGCTTGAAGACAAGGAATTCATTAGAGCGTTTCAGGCAACAGACCAGGTCATTCAAAACAACCAACCGGTGTTCATAAGCGTATGGGTGGGGTCAATATTGTCTGTTGTCTTCACTATGGTGACCGGCCTCGTGGGATCGATTGGGTCTGCAGGCTGGGTCGCAGTGATTATTGGTGTTGTCTACCTGCTCGGGGTGCAGGGGATTACAATTTCGGTTCATTTGCCGCTCAATAACCAGATGCAAAGGTTCAGAGTCAATGAGATGGATATGGAGTCCATACATGAGCAACGCAGGGAGTTCGAAGCCCGCTGGACCTACTTCAATAAAATTCGTGCTGCCATTTCCTGCGTCGTGACCATGTCGTTAATGGTTTTATTGGGAGTGATCTGATTTGATGCAGTGGTAATGTTTACCGTGCTTGTCGTTGGGGCGGGCTGCCTGTGACCCTTCATGGAGCATCTAGTTTTCTGAAATGTAGATTTCTATGCCAGCGTTAATAGCGCTGACCCCGATACTTACAAACTAGTTCTCGTCACCAGTTCCGCTCAGCCCGAAAGGGCTTAGCAAGCTTGGTTGTGAGATATGCTGAGATCTAAGCTTCTGGTGGTTCTGACCTAATTGTCGTCACCTTTGTTCTGTAGCGAACTGACTAGAGACATCATGTTTCGTTGTCGTTTGTTACGTGCAATGACCTAATATGTTAACCTTACTTAACTAAATCTCCTCCGTGGTGGTGGGGTTGAAAAAGGAGAAAGAAATGTCCATACTCACTATTGCAATTACTCAGATTCAAGATCTGAATGGATTCGTTAACGCAGCCAACGAATTTGGCAATGATCGAATGCGTGAAATGGGGTGCAAGCACACTCAGACCGCCAAGGTCGTAATGGGCGGGGAAGCCGCTGGGCTTGTCGCAGTCTCATTCGAATGGGATTCGGTAGATGCTGCTCTAGCCGGTTCCAATGCCATCAATAGCGATAGCCAGATGCTGCAAATGATGGGTGACAATGGTGTGTCAGTTATGCGACGCAGCGTCTTGGAAATTATGGGTGAACAAGGCGACCGAACTGGGGAGTTCAACACTTGCCTATACATGTCTGGCAACGCCACTTCTGAAGGAATGGAAAAGGGTTGGGAGCACATGAAAGCCGGTGCAACTGGCATGGCTGTTGCACGTGGCATCGCAGTTGGAATATCACCGTGGACAGGGGCGATTTTCTGTTGGACTAATTCGGTTGATGCACTCTTAGCAGCTTCTGTTAACGCTTTCTCGGACCCCGATCAGCAAGCGGTCATGGCTAAGAACAACGCGCAACCCGTCGGTCGGGTTATCACTCAGGTTCTAACAAGCAGCTAAAATAGTGAGTCACTAATTGGGGTTTAGCTGAACCTGAAGAAGGTCCTCAATCGTCTGGCCGGAGGGAGCACACCTTCCGACCAGACGATGAGACTCTTGCTTAGGTTTGGTGGGTGCAAAGAAATTGGATCAGCTTCGTGTAGCTCTAGTTATCTGAAGCTGATCGTGCCTTTGCAATCCCAATAATCATTAGGCCGTATAGGGCCTTTGCTGTTATATCGGCGAAGGTGTAACCGACCTGTCGCAAGGTTTCGAGAGTTCCAGAGGTCGCATCGAAGACCGGGAACAAATAGGCGATCGGATAAACCATCCAGGTACCTAATAAGACGATGGTCGCATTCTTGATGGCTCTAGCAACCGCTGGTGTTTCCCGAAGCGCTGCCGCCTTCAGTTGGCCGTATAGCGTCCATAAGATAAACACGAACGGAGCCATAGCAAGGAACCAGAACAACCATTTTGTTCCGGTGCTGCTTGACACTTCGCCGGGGTAACCAAGTCCAATCATCAGGACTGCAGCCGGTAATAAGGACCTCATCAATTTTTTGCGAAGTTCGGTACTCAC
>CAJQGN010000103.1 GCA_905477545.1 uncultured Acidimicrobiales bacterium
GCTATCCAAGATGTCTACCTCGATAGCAATATAACTATTGCCTAACCATTTCGATCTGATGGTCGTGTCCTGCACCAAGCATTTCGCTAGTCTTGGAACAGTGATCCGAACCTCATTATCACCAGCCCTTGGGAGGGTCTGTGACTGACACTGCACCACGCGAGTTACCGCTGCAAGAACTCGACGAAGTAATTATTAGGTTTGCCGGAGATTCGGGCGACGGAATGCAGTTAACTGGTGATCAATTCACCAGTATCTCGGCGGCCCTCGGTAATGACTTGGCTACCTTGCCAGAGTTCCCGGCTGAAATTAGAGCACCTCAGGGCACACTCGCCGGAGTGTCTGCCTTCCAAGTGCGTATCTCGGATTTCGCGATCACGACGCCAGGCGATGCGCCTACGGTGCTAGTCGTTATGAACCCAGCTGCGTTGAAAGCACAACTTCATAATCTTGTGCAAGGTGGTGCAATCATCGTTAATACGGATGCTTTCACGGAGCGGAACATCGAAAAAGCCGGGTACAAATCGAATCCGCTAGATGATGGGACTCTTGAGGGCTATCGAAGCTACCCCGTTCCGATGGGTCAAATCACTCGTGATGCAGTAGCAGAACATGGTGTTAAGCCACGCGATGCTGAGCGGTCAAAAAACTTCTTCGCTTTGGGTCTCATCTCCTGGATGTATACTCGTCCGGTGGAACCCACGATGGATTTCATCAATACTAAGTTCAGAGGCAAAGAACTTGTTATAAAAGCCAACGAAGCTGCGTTTAAGGCCGGTTACAATTTCGGTGAAACAGCTGAAGTGTTTGAGGCTCATTATGAAATCCGACCAGCTCCGCTTGCCTCCGGTGAGTACACAAACGTTAACGGCAATACAGCCCTAGCGTGGGGGCTGGTAGCAGCTGGTGTATTGGCACGTCTGCCTACGTTTTTGGGTTCGTACCCGATCACTCCTGCTTCAGACATCCTTCACGAGTTATCAACCATGAAAAATTTCGGCGTACGTACCTTCCAGGCTGAAGATGAGATTGCGGCTGCGGCCTCCGCCGTCGGCGCAGCTTTCGGTGGGGCATTAGCCTTTACCACGACATCTGGGCCTGGGATAGCGCTAAAGGGCGAAACCTTAGGCCTTGCTGTAAGCCTAGAACTCCCGATGGTGATAGTTGACGTTCAACGTGGAGGCCCTTCAACCGGGTTGCCAACTAAACCAGAACAAGCAGATTTACTTATGGCGATGTACGGTAGACATTCTGAGTCGCCAATGCCCATAGTGGCAGCTAAGAGTCCCTCCCATTGTTTCGACGCAGCTATCGAAGCTTGCCGTATAGCTTTAAAGTATCGGACACCAGTCATGTTGCTGAGTGACAACGCCCTTGCAAACAGCTCAGAACCATGGTTGCTGCCAGATGTAGATGCGTTACCAGATATCGGAGTTGATTTCCAAACTGAATTTAATGGCACTAATGAAGATGGTGATGGAATATACCTGCCGTATCTGAGAGACGAAGAGACTTTAGCTCGATCTTGGGCAATTCCTGGGACTCCAGGATTGATGCATCGTGTGGGCGGTATAGAGAAGGAAGATGGTTCCGGAAATATCTCCTATGACCCTGAAAACCACCAAAAAATGGTAGATGTCAGACAAGCAAAAGTTGATGGTATCGACGTCCCGGATGTTGAAGTTATGGGCGATCAAGATGCTGATTTCTGTTTCTTGAGCTGGGGTTCGACATGGGGCGCAGTCGACGCTGCTACCGCCCGTCTTCAAGCAGATGGTCACAAAGTTGCGTATGTTCACCTAACGCATCTGAATCCCTTCCCTTCAAATCTGGGAGAGGCTCTTGGAAAGTTCAAAAAAGTGCTTTGCCCAGAAATGAATGCAGGCCAGCTAGACAAACTAGTTCGAGCGAAATACCTAATTGATGTGCAGGGAGCCCACAAAATGAATGGTGTTCCATACACAACTGCTGAGATCCAAGCAGCCGCATTAGAAGCCCTCCGGGTTTGAGCAGTAAGAAATAGGAGAAATTTTTATGACTGATACTTCAACCCGCACAGGACCAGCAGACTGGGCAACAGATCAAGAAGTTCGATGGTGTCCTGGATGTGGGGATTATTCGATTCTCACCGCAATGAGAATGTTAATGCCGGAGCTAGACGTAGACCGTGAAAAAACGGTATTCGTCTCTGGTATTGGCTGCGCTGCAAGATTCCCTTATTACATGAACACCTACGGTATGCACGGAATTCATGGACGTGCTCCTGCCATTGCCTCAGGTCTCGCTATGGCGCGACCCGACTTGGATATTTGGGTTATAGGCGGCGACGGCGACATGCTTTCTATCGGTGGCAACCACCTGATACATGCTTTGAGACGAAACGTTAATCTCAAAGTTCTCATGTTTAACAACATGATATACGGCTTGACCAAAGGACAATTTTCGCCCACAAGCGAGTCAGGCAAGGTCACAAAGAGTTCCCCAATGGGCTCTTTAGACCATCCATTCAACCCTATATCGATAGCTTTGGGTGCGGAGAGCACTTTCGTAGCTAGAACTCACGACATGGATCGAAAGCATATGATGGACACTTTCCGTCGTGCGCATGAACATAAGGGCGCTGCATTCGTCGAAGTTTTTCAAAATTGTAATGTCTTCAACGATGGTGCGTGGGAGGGAATTACCAAAAAACAAAATCGAGATGCAAACCTGATACAGCTCAACCACGGGCAGCCAATAAAGTTTGGAGCCGACAGTGAATTTGGTGTTGTTATCGATGACGGATCAGCGAAAGTCGTTTCGGTCTCTGATGTCGCTGAAAGTAGCCTTTTGGTGCATGACGAGAATAAAGAAGACCCCTCGACTGCGTTCATGCTCAGCAGGTTAGCTCGGGGACCTTTTGAGCCGACTCCTGTAGGCATATTTCGCGCAGTTGAACGAACTGAATATGCCGCTTCAGCGACTCAACAGTTGGCAGTCGCTCAGGACCAAAAAGGTCCTGGCGACCTGGCTGCTATTCTTCGCTCTCGCGGAACATGGACGGTTTGATCAGTTAAGAACAAGGGCCAGTTACATATGTGGTCTTTAGGAAAAATATGGCCTGGGTTCTCGATTTAGACGGTGTTATCTGGTTAGGCGGCAAGCCGATTGAAGGCTCTGTCGAGGCTGTTAAACGGCTTGACTCTGAAGGTGAACAGCTTCTTTTCGTTACCAACTTTTCTGCGCTGCGTAAGGCTGAGATGGAAGCCAAACTTAACGATTTTGGGTTAGATGCTACCGACCGCGTTATTACATCTGCCATGGCAGCGGCATCATTAATCGAACCGGGAGAACGGGTGCTTGTATGCGGCGGTCCCGGCGTAACCGAAGCAGTCCAAGCTAGAGGAGCCGAAGCCATAGACCCGAGTCATCACTTCGATAGGAACAGCAGTATCGATGCGGTTGTTGTCGGTTTTCATAAGAATTTTGACTTCGATAGGCTAGCCGTCTGTGCTAGAGCACTTCACCAAAACGCTCGCTTGATTACCACTAACACAGATCCGACATACCCGACTGCCGATGGTCTCTTGCCTGGTAACGGTTCGATTACCGCTGCAGTCGCAACGGCAGGCAAAGTTGATGCCGTCGTAGCCGGTAAGCCTCATCAGCCAGTAGCAAAGATGATAATGCGCCATTTAGGCAAATCTGACCCGGCTGTAAATGACATCGTTGTGGGCGACCTTCCATCGACTGACGGTCTGTTAGCTAACGAACTCAACTTTCGTTTTGGTCTCGTTCTTTCTGGAGTGACTGATGCAAATACGGCTTTAAAGTTAAATCCGCAACCGAATATGGTGAGCGCTAATTTAGCTTCTCTCGTGAACCAAGTACTCGGCTGAAACTTTTTATACAGAGCTACTCGGGTGGTAGCTTTGATCATGTGCAGCACCTTTATTTCGACTCGTTTATAGTGGTGGCATGAGTCGACGGCGACTTGATCAAGAGCTGGTGCGACGCGGGCTAGCAGTGTCTCGGGTTCAAGCTCAAGAGCTCGTTGCAGCGAGCAAAGTTTTAGTCGCTGGAGCGATTGCCGATAAACCTGCTCGTCTGGTGTCGCCAGCAGACCCAGTGATTATCGCGGTCGAGAGGTCACGGTTCGTCTCTCGTGGCGGTGAAAAGCTCCAAGCTGCTATCGATGCATTCAAGATAGTAGTAACGGGTTCCCGGGTCATTGATGCTGGCGCGTCAACTGGGGGCTTTACAGATTGTGCATTGCAGAGTGGAGCAGCCACAGTGGTGGCTATTGACGTTGGTCACGGGCAAATGCATGAGCGCATCCGACAAGATGAGCGCGTCAAAGTGTGGGAGCGGACAAATGTGAGAAATATATCTGCTGGCGAGATCGGGGGGCGAGCAGACCTAGTCGTTGCCGATCTGTCATTTATTTCTCTTCGAGCAGTTCTAAGCAACCTTGCCGACTTTGTTGAGGAGCAAGGTGATCTTGTGATGCTCGTAAAGCCGCAGTTTGAAGCAAGTCGCAAAGAAGCTGATCGTGGTCGCGGAGTGATTCGAGACCCTAAGGTCTGGCAAAGGGTTCTACATGAAGTTGCAATGGCGGTCAACGCAGCAGGCCTCGCCGTCGTTGGGCTCATTCAATCGCCATTACTCGGCGGTAACGGAAACAGCGAGTTCCTTATGCATGCGCGTAAAGTTAAGCCAAGCATCTACAGTGATAATGACGTTGACAAGCTGATAACTCAAATTATTTTAGAGGTGGCACCTTGAGCACCCTAGTTTTTTCTCTTCGGAGCGAAAGTCCAGAAGCAGTTGCCTTGTGTAACAGGGTAATAAGTGGCTTGTTGCTCAAAGGGCACCAAGTTCAGGTGCTGCCTGAGGAAGCCGACGTCCTTACCTTGCCAGATGTCGCTACAGACATTAGCGAACTGGGAGTCAATGCCGACCTCGCTGTTAGCGTAGGTGGCGATGGGACTATGTTACGAACCTTTGACCTAGTTGCTGGAAAAAACGTACCGGTTCTAGGTGTCAACATGGGCCGATTGGGGTACCTCACAGAGTTTGAACCAGACCAAATAGACACAGCGATTACGAGTGCATTATCGGGCTCGCTACCCATAGAGCAACGGATGATGGTCGCAGGAAAGCTGATTCGCTCTGATGGATCTGAGAGCGGTTTTTGGCTTGGACTCAACGAGGTAATTGTCGAAAAAAGAGACCAAGGCCACACGGTCCGCCTGGAAGTCATGCTCGATGGAAATCATTTTGCGACATACGCTGCTGACGGGCTAATTGTCTCGACGCCAACCGGCTCGACCGCTTACAACCTCTCAGCGAGAGGAGCCGTGGTAGCTCCAACTCACTTGTCTTTGCAACTAACACCAGTGGCACCACACATGTTGTTTGACCGATCATTGATCTTGGTGCCAGAAACCGAAATTAAAATATGCGTTGCTGGAAACCGAGCGGCGAACCTATCTGTCGACGGCCGTAACGTAGCGAACCTACAGGAAGGTGACACAATAGTCGTTACGCAGGCAACGACTTTTGCCCTGCTCGTTACCTCTGGCGGCAGTGGCTTTCACCAGGTACTTAAACAAAAGTTTGGCCTTAAGGATAGCTAATGCTGTTAGAGCTGACAGTTCGCGACTTGGGTGTGATCGAACATTCAACGCTATACCTGGGGACTGGCATGACAGTTCTGACGGGCGAAACTGGAGCTGGCAAAACTATGATCGTGCAAGCGATTCAAGTTCTAATGGGCGGGAAAACCGATCAATCTATGGTGCGGTCTGGGGCCTCTGAGGCAGTTGTCGAAGGAAGATTCGAGCAAAAAGATTGTAGAGAGATTGTTCTGCGACGGGTAATTCCAATAAAGGGCAGAAGCCGTTCGTATATCGATGGCCAGATGGCATCAGCCGCTGAGATGTCTTCTTTAGGTGAGCAAATAGTCGATCTTCATGGACAGCATCAGCATCAATCACTCCTTAGTGCCCGAGTCCAGCGAGATTTTTTAGATCAGTACAGCGGAATTAGTTTGAGCGCCCTGGCTGCAGCAAAATCTAATCTGGCTACGCTTCTCGAAAACTTAAACAAGTTGGGTGGCGATGACCAGTCACGACAACGTGAAATTGATTTTTGTAAATTTCAAATAGCAGAAATCGATGCGAGTCAGATTAGCAATGTTGATGAGCTCATTGACTTGGAGCACATGGAAGATCTTCTTGCTGATGCTGCCTCACATATTTCTGAAGGTTTAAAAGCTCATATTCTGCTCACCGGAGATTCAGGGGCTTTCGACCAGATGAGTGCCGCTATTAACGCCCTGAGTAATCGCCAACCTTACGCTGAAATTGAGAAACATTTAAGGTCGGTCAGCGCAGAGCTATTAGATGCCACTGAAGAATTGCGACTGCTAGTTGAGCAGATAGAGGATGACCCAAAAAAATTAAATGAGGTACGTGAGCGAAGGCAATCCCTACTAGACCTATGTCGCAAATATGGGGGCACCCTCAGTGAAGTGCTTGAGTTTCGTGAGAAGACTGTTTCTCGACTTGAGTCTTTGAGTAGCTACGATGAGTCAGCGAAGCAGCTTCAAGAGTCAATAAAAAAAACTCGTTCTGAAATAGTTCGAGAAGCTAAAAATATCGCTCTGACACGAAAAAAGAATGGACCAGGCTTAGGACAAAAAATTAGCTCCTTTTTGCCTTCGCTGGCACTGGCGAATGGGTTGGTTACAGTCGCTGTGAACGGAGACGATCCAGCTGATCAAGTTGAAGTCAGATTCAGAGCAAACAGTGGCGACGTCGAGAGGCCACTGGCTAAAGTGGCGTCCGGCGGTGAGCTAGCGCGTGTCATGCTTGCGATAAGGCTCGTTCTGAGCTCTGGCCCAGCAACGTTAGTGTTCGACGAAGTCGATGCAGGAGTTGGCGGGGAAGCAGCTTTGGCGCTAGGCAGAGCCCTTGCCTCCTTGGCGTCGAACCATCAAGTCCTTGTGGTTACTCACCTTCCGCAAGTCGGTGCGTTTGCAGACCACCATGTTGTTGTCGACAAAAAAGATGATGGCGTAAGCGTAAGCTCTACTTTGAAGACGGTATCGGGAAATGAAAGAGTCATAGAGCTGGCCCGGATGTTAGCTGGCCAGCCAGAATCAAAAAGCGGCCAAAAACATGCGATCGAATTACTGGAAATAGCTGCCAAGGAACGGCAAACCGCATGAAAGTTTGGGGACGTGCGAAACTACCTCCAGTAGGTAACGAAATATCAGCCAGGGCTCGAGTTGATAGACGAACTAAAAATCTTGTTAGAAGATTAGATCGTGATGAAATAGCGGTTATAAACCACGAGGACCTTGATCGCATAGCGGCGGACGGCTTGGTTGCAGCCAGAGTATCAGCAGTGGTAAATGCAAAACCCACGATGAGCGGTCGATACCCCGCCTTGGGCGCCTTGGTCTTGATACAGGCGGGGATTCCGGTCATTGATGAAGTTGGTGAAGCAGCATTTAATAAAATTGTTGATGGAGAGTTTTTAACCGTAAAAGGAAGCGAAGTTTACAGCGGTGGAGAGCAACTCGGTAGAGGCGTGCGCCACTCGCAAGAAGAATTTGACGATATTTTGGAGTCTGCCCGAGAAGCAGTTCGTGGTGAACTTGGCGAATTTGCCGCTAACACTCTTGAGTATCTGGCTCGGGAGCCTGAGTTAATTACCGAAGACCTGACTATAACTAATCTTGATGTTGAGATGGCCCAAAGACAAGTTCTGGTAGTGGTCCGTGGTCTTGATTTTCGAGAGGATCTATTTGCTTTGCGGAGGTCAGGCTACATGCGAGAGATGAAGCCAATTTTGATAGGAGTCGATGGTGGAGCTGATGCCTTACTAGATGCAGGACTGAAACCTCACTTGATAATTGGTGATTTTGACTCCGTGTCGCGCGAAGCGCTCTCTTGTGGGGCAAAACTTTTGGTTCACGCTTACCCAGGGGGGGCTGCGCCGGGAACCGTTCGTCTAGACAGGCTGGAGTACCAGTATGAAATCGTTGAGGCGTTAGGAACCAGTGAAGACGTAGCGATGCGCCTAGCATTTGAGCAGAGGGCGGAGCTCATAGTGATGGTTGGTTCGCATACTTCCATGGCAGATTTCTTTGATAAAGGCAGACGAGGTATGGCTTCGACATTCCTCACCCGCATAAAAGTCTCTTCGATTCTCGTGGATGCAAAAGGAGTAAGCCGGCTGTACCGCACTCAAGTCAGGAAAAGGGACCTAGCCTTATTGGTAACATCTGCACTGTTCACGATCGTAGTTCTTGCGATAGTCACAGAGCCATTAAGGCTTCTTCTGAGAACGGTATGGCTTAATCTTGGGTTGTGATCAAAAGTGATTAATCTTCGATATCACATAGTTAGTATAGTTGCAGTTTTTTTGGCCCTAGGAATAGGTCTAGCTTTGGGATCAACTTTCGTAGACTCATTTTTGGTAAATGAGCTCGAGGACCAGGTCAATGAATTCGGTCTCGAAAAAGCCTTGGCGATTGAAGAAAAACTAGATGCCGAGGAAATGGTTTTCGAAATCAACACTGAGCTGGATGAAATCAAAGCGGTTGTGAGTAAGACACTTCCTGAAGGAAAGTTAGATGGAAGCTCTTGGATGATACTTGCACCCGAGTCGTTAAAAAATTCAGAAATATTTGATCTTGAAATGTTGTTGTCACGCACCAGTAGCGAATTCTATGGATTCCTTTGGGTGAATGAGTCTTTGGACCTATCAGATCTTAAGGCTCGGAACCTAGTGGCTAGTGAGTTAAGACTCTCTAGTAACAGCCTCGCTGCTGTAACAAAAGGTTTAACGTTTTTCATTGCGAAATCTTTACTTGATGCGGAAAATATAGAGGGGGTCACCGGGTTAGGCAGCGAACCAATAATTACGCAATTGCTTAGAGCAGGACTGTTGACCTATCAAGGCTCAAAAGAATCTCAGATTGGTAACTTGGACTTAGGTTTGTTGGTAGTAAGCGATGCAGCTAATAACGCGCTGAATCAGAGCTTATTTCTCCCTCTCCTTAAAAAAATTGTCGATGAAGGCCTAGCCGGAAGCACTGTAGCGATAGAGATGCCTACCGAAGGTGATCTAACCGATGACTTCGTGAAAGAGGTGCGATCTGATCCTCTGCTAGGCAGTTCAGTTTCAACTGTCAACGACTCCAGTTCTTTTATGGGGCAAATTGTTCTCCTTTCGTCCTTGGAAAATTTGCCTGTTGTGATGCACTATGATCAAAAGTTGTTTCCAGACACGGTGGGGTCGAAATGACCCACGTAGTTGCTGTTGTTCCTGCCTATAACCAAATCCAAAGCATCGCGGCTACTGTGAAAGCACTCCTGGAACTAGAGGAACTTGGTGAAGTCGTTGTCGTCGATGACGGCTCGAAAGATGGAACGGCTGAAGCAGCCAGAGAAGCAGGCGCGCGCGTGATCGCGTTACCAAAGAACTTAGGTAAAGGCGGTGCGGTATCAAAAGCCATTGGCGCGTCAGGAGCTCCAGACGGTTATTTGTTGATTGACGCAGACCTAAGTAGTTCAGCTTCTCATGCGAAAGCTTTGCTAGAGATGCTTACAAGCGATGCGGCTGACATGATCGTTTCAGTATTTCCTAAAGCTGGACGGTCGCGAGGTTATGGAATCGTCAAGCGCATGGCGAATAGGATACTTATGTCTGCAACAGGCCGATCGTTTGAAGAACCACTCTCAGGGCAGCGAGCCGTGAAAGGGCCGCTGCTAAGATCTTTAAATCTGGCGAGTGGTTTCGGTCTGGAGATAGGAATGACCCTCGATGTAGCAGCAAAAAATGCTCGAATTCTTGAAATTGAAGTGCCGTTTGTTCATCGGGCATCAGGCAGGAACGTCGCTGGCTTCATTCATCGAGGAATTCAGGGCGCAGATTTATTAAAAGCTTCGGCGTCTCGCTTGGGTTGGCGTAGCACTCTGGCAGCTGTTGTTAAAATTCCGTTTACGGGGGAGTTCAAGTGATCTTAACATTGGGCGTTTTTGTAGTTTCAGGACTCGGGGGGCTACTAGCTTGGGGCCGTCTGGGATCTTCGCTCCAGAGAAAATCATGGGTGAAACCTAATTACAGAGGTCAACGACTAGTTGCTGTTTCTGGATTGCTCTCTGTGCTTGTTGCTCTAGTCAGCACTGTTAGCCTTATCGTGAATTTTCAAGATTCGTTGAGAGCCAAGCACGGAATGTCCGTGCTTCTTCTGTTGGCAACGTTTTGCGTCTTAGGGTTTTTTGATGACGTATCGCCTCAACAAAGTGGTGGGGGTTTCGTCGGGCACCTGAAGGCTCTACTGCGGGAGCGTAAAGTGACTTCAGGACTCTTTAAGTTATTCGGAGGCCTTACTATTTCGGCGATAGCGTTAGTCGTTGCGGATGCTACTACTACTTGGGTCGAGCTAATTAGAGCTGTATTGCTCGTGGCCTGTTCAGCAAACTTATTAAACCTCTTCGATCGTGCTCCTGGCCGTGCAACAAAAGTCGGTATTGTCTGGTGGGTTGTCCTGGTGGGGTCTGTGGCACTATGGGCGAGCCCATCGGCTCTGGTAAGCACGGCGTGGGCTTCTGCGATCGTAGGAGCGACAGTAGGATTGTTGCCTTCAGAACTTTTAGAGAGACATATGCAAGGAGACAGCGGTGTGAATGCGTTAGGAGCGATAATAGGCTTCACCACCGTCCTGGTTGCTTCAGACCAAATTGAATGGTTACTTCTTGTCGCCCTGTTGGGCTTTAATTTATGGAGTGAAAGGGTATCTTTCAGCTCGTTAATCTCCAGGAATAAAGTCTTGCGTCGCTTAGACAATATGGGATCTGCATTCCCTCGATGAAATATGTTCAACTTTGCCTAAATTTGAAAACAGTTCTAAGAGCATGCCAAAGAAATGACTTAATACAGGCTAGGTTCGAAGGCAACGAGTCAGGAATTTAGAAATGACCAAGCACATCTTTATCACGGGCGGCGTTGCCAGCGGGTTGGGAAAAGGTATAACGGGCTCGTCATTAGGTCGACTTCTGAAAAGTCGTGGGCTTAAGGTAACTATGCAAAAATTCGATCCCTACATAAACGTTGATCCTGGAACTATGAATCCCTTTGAGCATGGAGAGGTTTTCGTAACGGACGATGGTGGCGAAACAGATCTAGACCTAGGGCACTACGAGCGATTTATAGATGTACCGCTTAGCAAAGATTCAAATGCTACAACCGGATCGATTTATCAAACGGTCCTCGCAGCGGAACGTCGTGGAGAGTTTCTTGGGCGAACGGTCCAAGTGATTCCTCACATCACCGATGAGATTAAAAGACGTATCAACCGTCTGTCTGCGAGTGACACTGATGTTGTCATTACGGAAGTGGGTGGCACCGTAGGGGATATAGAAATTTTGCCTTTTCTTGAAGCCATTAGGCAAATGAGGCTGGACGTTGGACGTGGAAATGTTTGCTACGTTCACGTGACACTCGTGCCCTTCATAGGGCCCTCCGGCGAGCAAAAGACAAAACCAACACAGCATTCGGTTACTGAACTGCGAAGTCGTGGAATTCAGCCTGATGCGGTGGTTCTACGAAGTGAAGAGCCAATTGAACCTTCTTTGCGCGACAAGATATCACGGCTCTGCGACGTCGATATCTCAGCAGTGGTTAATGCGCCAGATGTTGGAAATCTGTACGAAGTTCCTTTGATCTTGCATGACGAAGGTCTAGATGATTATGTGTGTGACATTTTGGGATTAACTGGGTTAGATCCTGATTTATCGTCTTGGACTGAGTTAGTCAACCGTATAGAGATGCTTGAAGATACCGTTCTGATAGGAGTTATTGGTAAATATGTGAGCCTCCCAGATGCTTACATGTCGGTTGTCGAATCGCTAAAACACGGTGGCTACCACCATGGAACAAAAATTCAAGTTGAATGGATACAAGCCGAAGAAGTTGAGGGGCTGTTAGCGAGTGGTCGCCTCGGGCACCTAGACGGAATAGTTATTCCGGGAGGCTTCGGTGAGCGCGGTATCGAGGGAAAGATCGCTGCAGCTCAGTTCTCGCGAGAGAACAATATCCCGTGTCTAGGCATATGTTTAGGTCTCCAGGTTATGGTCATCGACTTTTGCCGTAATCAGCTGGGCCTAGCAGGGGCGACTAGTCGGGAATTCGATTTAACGACCCTACATCCGGTTATAGATTTAATGGAATCTCAAAAAGATGTTATTGACATGGGCGGAACTATGAGGCTCGGTGTCTACCCGGCTCGGCTGGCTGAGGGAAGTAGAATTGCTGCGATGTATGCGGATAATCTTGTATACGAAAGGCATCGCCATCGCTATGAAGTGAACAATGATTATAGATCACCTATGGAAGCAGAAGGGCTTTCATGCAGTGGGCTTTCTCCAGATGGCAGATTAGTTGAGTTCATTGAACTCGAAAATCACCCTTTCTGGGTCGGAACTCAGGCGCACCCTGAATTTAAGAGTCGCCCTGATGCGCCGGCGCCATTATTTCGTGGTTTGATTGGCGCTGCGCTAGCTCGCTCCGAAGGAAGAAATCCGCATCTGATCAAAACTCCAATTGAGTCGGTTGACTAAATAGTGTCCGATAAGTCTGATCACAAACAACTTGTACCGTCATTTAAGATGCTTTCTGCAGAGCGGGTATTTGAAGGTTATGCCTTCGCCGTGGAGCAGACTAAGTGGGTTGATCATCTAGGCCAGGAATTTGAACGAGATGTTGTTCGACACAACGGCGCTGTTGCTATTGTTCCGATAACAGAAGATTTAGAGCACGTTTACCTAGTGCGACAGTTCAGGCCGACAATCGGCGACTGGTTGCTTGAGATTCCGGCCGGACTTCGAGATATAGCGGGAGAGAAAGAAATCGATACGGCTCATCGAGAGCTAATGGAAGAAGTCGGCTACTCAGCCAAGAGTATGGATTATTTGATGACGCTTCGTACTGCCGTTGGATTCAGTGATGAACAAATATCGATATTTTTGGCTTTAGGTTTGGAAGCTGGATTACGAGAAGCCGACGGTATTGAAGAGGAGAGTATGACCGTTGAGTGTGTTCCGTTATGCGATATCCCCATGATGATAGAAACCAAACAGCTAGTAGACGCCAAAACTATTGCCGGGTTGTCAGTGGCGCTGCATCGGCTCAATGCTTAAAGAGTAATGAGCCGATGGGAGCCGATGCTTTGCCGTTAGAGGTTGAAGATTTTCTGACGTGGCTCGCGTCTGAAAAAGGACGAGCTCCTACGACTTTAAATGCTTACAGGCGAGATATTACTACTTTTATTAGTTGGCTAACAAAGAATGAACTGACCCTTTCTGAAGCTGGAACGAAAGATTTAGCTAAATACATAGCTTCCCTCAAAGAGAAAGGGAGGGCTCCATCGACAGTAGCTCGAGCTACAGTAGCTGTTAGGTCCTTGTACCGATTTTTGACAATCGAAGGAGTATTGCCTGAGGACCCGACAGCTGTTCTTGATGTGCCAAAAGTGCCGCGGGGTCTGCCTCGAGCTTTGAACGAGAGCCAAATAGAGGCTTTATTGGCATCTCCTCTGGGTGTTAGCCCATTAGCGAAAAGGGACAGGGCAATTTTGGAAGTGCTCTATGGAGGAGGGCTTCGTATTAGTGAATTAGTTGGATTATCACTCGGTGACGTAGATCTTGACGCATCCCTTATGCGGGTTTTAGGTAAAGGAAACCGAGAGAGAATCGTTCCCATCGGACGGCTCGCGTCAGATGCGTTGATTGACTGGCTTGATAGCAGCGGTCGAGCGGTGTTAAGTCCTGAAGTGTGGGCGTCTCGAGAAGCTGAAACTGCAGTTTTTCTAAATGCGAGAGGTGGTCGGTTAAGCCGACAGGGCGCTTGGTTAGTCGTCAGAGGCCATGGCAACAATATCGGGTTGGGACCTGAGCTAACCCCCCATGTCCTTCGGCATTCCTGTGCCACTCATATGCTAAACCACGGTGCCGATATTCGGACTGTTCAAGAATTACTGGGACATATTTCCATCACAAGCACACAACGTTACACCTTGGTGAGCCAACAAGTACTTCGCGACGTCTATGACTCAGCTCACCCTAG
>CAJQGN010000104.1 GCA_905477545.1 uncultured Acidimicrobiales bacterium
TTTTAATGACTTGAGTTGAAAACCTGTCTTCTTCCCATGCTCGAGCTGCGTTCTCTTGGCTTCGAAGCCCGAACTCGTCGCATTCTTCTCGAGAGATACCCCACTTTTTTGCTAGTAGCTCTGCTCCTTGAAATTGACTGGTGTACTCATAGTTTTCTTTGTATCTTGATGTCGCTGTCAACTGACCCTTGCGATAGGAGGAGCCCATAGGGTTGCGAGTCATGGATTCAACGCCACACCCTATTGCGCTATCAACGACTCCTGACGCAACTAACCCGTAGGCAAGAGTCACGGCTTGCTGGCTTGAGCCGCATTGGGCATCTACTGTCGTGGCTGCGACATTTAGAGGCATCCCAGCTCCGAGCCATGCTGTTCGAGCGATATTGGCTGTTTGCTCGCCGGCTTGGCTTACGCACCCACCTACTATTTGCCCAACTGATGCGGGGTCTACGCCACTTCGTTCAATTAGTGCCGTTTGCACCTCGCTGAGAAGGTCCGAAGGGTGCATTGTGGATAATTCGCCTCCACGCCTACCTACCGGAGAACGGACTGCTTCGACGATCACTATGTCTGTCATGAACTGACACCTTAGTTTCATATTGCTTATGTTTTCAGGTAATTATGTAACTAGTTATCAAAATTTACTGGCTTTAATGAGGTTATGCGGCTTGTGAGTCTTCGAAGCGCAGTTGGTGGGCGTTCTGAAGGGCTGCTCTAGCGTTTGCAATACCTTGTCGCCCGAGCTCTTTAGTCTCTCGATTAATTCTCCAGTTGTAAGTGCCGGTTTCAACGAGTTGAAGCTGTGTAGTCATGACACCATTATTTACAGGGGGTGGGACAGTGGTATTTCTGTAAAATTTGAGAAAGTGTCATGTGAAGCCAAGCAGAATCTTCGCACGATAGATAACGTCGTGTGAGTTAGAAGCAGTAGGCGATATTTGAATATGGGAGTTATGGGATTTCTATGAACAACCGGTTCGGTATGAGTATTCCATTCGACATGCCACTTCATGAGCAGGCGGATATATACCGGGAGCTTGCAGACCTTGGGTATACGGATTTCTGGAGTTCAGAAGCTGATGGAACCGATGGGTTCACGCCGCTTGTGTTGGCCTCGCAGTGGGTGCCTGAAGTGCGATTAGGTATAGCTATTATCCCGGCTTACACACGTGGTCCTGCCTTGTTAGCACAAAATATAGCTTCGATTTGTGAGGCTGCTCCAGGCCGGTTCGTAATGGGAATCGGATCGTCTTCGAATGTGATAGTTGAAAACTGGAATGGTATTCCTTTCGTGGAGCCTTATAAACGCACGCGAGACACTGCTCGTTTTCTGCGGTCGGCGTTAACTGGGCAGAAAGTTTCCGGTGCCTACGAGGGGTTTGAGATAAAAGGATTCACATTACGACGGCCACCGCAGGAGCAACCGCCCATTCTAATCGCAGCATTGCGGCCGGGCATGCTTAAGTTGGCTGGGCGAGAAGGTGATGGAGCCATCATCAACTGGTTGTCTGCGGAGGATGTAGCGAAAGTTCGTCCGTATGTGGATGCAGGAGGCCCAGATAAGGAAATAGTTGCTCGCATATTTTGTTGTCCTAGCGAGGATGCAGATGCTGTAAGAGCAGCCGCCAAAAGACAAATCGCTGCGTATCTCAACGTGCCAGTGTATGCCGAGTTCCATAAATGGTTGGGACGATCAGATGATCTAAATGGTATGTGGAACGCCTGGGAAAGCGGCGACCGGAAGGCCGCTTTGGAAGCAATTCCTGACAGTGTCGTAGACGAATTATTTGTGCATGGATCTCCTGAATCTTGCCGGGAGCATATTGATAGGTACCACGAAAACGGTGTAACTACGTCTGCGATTTCAATCATGCCTTTCGCTGGAATAGACCCTCTTCAGGCAGCTCGTGATCTGTCTCCTGAATCTCGTTAAATTAAGATATTTACCGCCCAAAAAATTTGGAGTCCTTAATGAATTTTGAAAATTTAGCCTATGAGGTGCGAGACGGAGTAGCTCATATACGCCTTACTGAACCAGAACGAGCAAATGCTTTGAATCCTGCGTTATCGCGTGACCTTCGACAAGTCATGCTTAATATCGAATGGGATGATGCAGTGAAAGCCGTTTCGGTAACTTCTGAAGGAAAGGTCTTTTGCGCCGGCGGTGACCTTAAGGAATTTCACTCTGCCGGAGACAATTTGCCCAAGCTAGTGAGTGAAATGTTGACGGACTTCCATGGAGCCATCTACAAAATGAATCGTATGGCGAAACCTTTTGTGGCTGGTGTTAATGGCGCTGCTGGTGGAGCAGGTCTTTCAATTGTGAGTGCTTTCGATATGGTTGTGTGTGGCGAGTCAGCGAAATTTACAATGGCGTATACCCGAGCTGGCGTAACTCCCGACGGAACTTCGACTTATTTCGTGGCGAGACACATCGGATTGCGTCGAATGCTTGATCTTACTCTCACGAATAGAGTTTTGTCAGCTCAAGAGGCCGAAGCGTGGGGGCTAGTCAACCGAGTGGTCCCAGATAATGAGGTAGATGCGGCAACTGCTGAGCTCGCACAAACATTGGCCGATGGGCCAGCATGGGCACTTGGACGAGCAAAGAAAATTGTTTACTCCGGTTTTGACACCCCTCTAGAGCAGGCAGGAGAACTTGAAGGGGTAACCATTGCGGAATCAATGGGAACTCACGATGGGAAAGAAGGCATAGCGGCTTTTGTCGAAAAGCGTTCGCCGAATTTTCTTGGTAGATAACTGTTAAAGAGGTTATTGTTCGCTAGATGTAATCCATTTGTCGACGACGAAACCCCCTAGGGGTAGTACCCCTAGGATTGCTGCGAGAATGGCTTTTCGGACATTCCAATTCAGGTCCCTGAACCACCGAGTGATTGCGGCTATGTATACCAAATAGAGGACGCCGTGGATAGGGCCTAGAATGCTGACACCTAGTTCATAGCTGTGCAGGTATTTAACGAGTGTTGCAACTATTAAACACAGCCAACTGATTGCTTCGAATCTTGAAGCAAGGTGTAGTGAGCGAATCATAGGATTCATTGTGGCTCACCAGCGGCGCATTAACCTACTTGTGTGACTATCGAATACGATCTAAGAGATGGCTCCTCTAATTGGTATCACGGGGCGTTCCGTGAACGGTGATATATTTTCAGGCCAGAACTTGCATCTGGCCGAAAGCCCTGTCGATCTATTTTTCGCAGAGTACGCGCGTAAAGTTGCGCTCTCTGGTGGCCTTCCGTTGATGATTCCGATGATTGATATGCCAGCTAATTATATCGATTACCTTGATGCGTTGATCTTGACCGGCGGTGGTGATGTCGACCCGCTTCTTTGGAACGGTCCTTCAGCCTATAGCCATGGAGTTTCGAGAGAGCGCGATGAATTTGAGGTGGGTCTTTTAGAAGCGGCGTTCGAAAAACAGATACCAGTGTTGGGTATTTGTCGAGGAGCACAGTTGCTGAACGTGGCTTTAGGTGGAAGCTTGGAGCCAAATTTACCCTGGGATGAAGGAGACCGACATTGTCTGCGTTCGAGTGATCGGAATGAGCGTCGCCACACCGTCGAATTTGCATCAAAAAGTATTCTTTCTAAGGTGTATGAGTCGACCATTGAGGTTAATTCATTTCACCATCAGGCAGTTAAGAACATTGGGGTGGGGCTGAAATCGACGGGCTGGTCACCAGATGGGACAATTGAAAGTGTAGAACACGAAAATGGTCGTGTAGTCGGAGTGCAGTGGCACCCTGAGATGCAAACAGGCGTTGACTTGATTTTTCCATGGTTGGTCGAACAGTCACGATTTAAGATTACTAAATGATTTCGCGCCTTTTAAGGTCTTGTAACTGTTCTTCTGAGAGTCCAAGCATCTCGCCAAAAACTTTGCCGTTGTCTGCTCCAAGATCATGAAAAAGTTCTAAGGGTCGAAGAGAAGATCCTGTCCACCTAATGGGAGAATGAGGAACGGGTATCGAACCTAATTTCTCATGCTCCAACCACTCGATAAATCCTCGCTCAGCGAGATGTTTATCAGCTACAACTTCTTTGACTTCGCGCACTATTGCTACTGGAACACCGGCATCGCTCAACAGCCGATTGGCCTCTTCTCGCGAATGGCGTTTAGTCCAGCTTTCAACTAGCTCATCTACTTCTCCCATATGAAGAGCGCGGTCAGAATTTTCCTTGTAGCGGCTGTCTCCTATAAGATCTTCTCGTCCAATTACGCTTAGAACAGATCTCCAGTGCCGGTTGGTGACTGCGATGAGCGCAATGTGACCGTCTTGGCACTCATATAGGTCGTAAGGCGCCATTCCGAGTGCTGCGTGCTTGTTCCCGGTTCGTTGTGTCGATCCGCTTTGATGCCAGGAAAGCATGTTGGTAGACAGGGTGTGGTAGGCGGCTTCCGCCATCGAAGTTTCGACCATTCGTCCGCGACCGGTCCGCTGGACGTCAAATAATGCAGTGACAATGGCACCGTATAGATGTGAGCCGCCAAGAAAATCCACAAAAGGCACTCCGGCTTTCACAGGCAATTCTCCGGGATGTCCGGTTACGCTCATCGAGCCCATATGAGCTTGCACCGTTATATCCATAGCGGTTTGGTCAGCCGAGGGTCCACTTAGACCAAAGCCAGAAGCATGAGCAAAAACAAGCCTTGGGTTAATTTTCCAGAGAGAATCTGCATCAATTTTTAATTTTTCGGGCACCCCCGGAGCGAAATTGACTAATACCACATCTGCGTTTTTTACTAGCCCAAGAAACATCTCATGTCCGTCTGGGGACTTGAGATTGAGTGTCACGGTTTCTTTCGAAGAGTTCAGCATCGCGAATGGAAGAGAATTGCCTCGCGCTCGTAATGGCTCACCGAGCGTTTGCTCGACCTTAATTACACGTGCCCCGGCCATTGCTAGAAGAAATCCTGCGTAGGGACCTTGGTATATTTGTCCGAGGTCAAGGACTGTTACCCCGGTTAAGGGCAAAGGTCGATCTATGTCGTCATGTGTATCGGAGATGTCACTCACTTAAAGCTGCCGCCGATTATATCTCGAGCCATTATTAGTTTTTGTACCTCGCTGGGCCCTTCCCCAACACGGCGAATTCTGAGTTCTCGGTACCAGCGTTCTAATGGGAGATCTTTTGTTACGCCAATTCCTCCATGGATTTGTATGCAACGGTCTACGACTCTTCCAGATGCTTCGGTCGCGACTAACTTAGCCATAGCCGCTTCTGTTCGAAAACGCAGCCCTTTGTCAGCTTTTTGTGCTGCTTCGAGCACACAGTATTTTGCGTGGCGAATATCAATTTCGTTGTCAACCAACATCCACTGAATAGCTTGCTTTTCGGCAAGGATTGAACCGAAAGTTTCTCGGCTTTTGGCCCATTCGATAGACATTGCTTGAGCTCTGATCGCGGGACCTATACAACCTGCGGCATAAGGAATTCTTTGTCGGCTGAGCCGGTCATTAGCAATAGCAAACCCGCCATTTACCTCGCCTAATATCTGGTCCTCGGGGATTCTTAAATCCTCGAACTGGAGTTCAGTGGCGTAGTGTGTTGCGCGTAATGTGTGGACCACGCGTCTTACAAAGAACCCGGGAGAGTCGGTGTCGACGATAAATGCGGTGACCCCGTTTCGGCCAGGGTCATCAGATGTTCGTGCGAAAAGAAGAGCATAGTCGGCCTTGTCTGCGCCGGAAATGTAAAGTTTCGAGCCATTAAGTACCCACTCAGTGCCGTCCTTGTATCCCTTAGTTTGCACAGCCCTCGCAGGATCTGAGCCCCCAGAAGGCTCAGTGAGAGCGAAGCACCCTTTTTTTTCTCCTCGCAGAGTTGGATACAACCAGCGTTCTTTTTGAGCATCGGTCGCCTCATAAAGCTGAGCTAAGCCTGCGCCCCCAAAAACTCCGTAACAAGGGTTATATAAACCAGCGCGATGTTGAGACATTTCAATCGCCATCAAGGCCCTGCTTGTTGTGTCAAGGCCAGGGCCGCCATATTCTGCTGGAATGTCTAATCCGTAGAAACCCATCTCTTTAGTTTTGATGACTAATCGCTCAAAGTCATGAGGTTCCAGTGACCCAGCATCGGGATCGAGATTTTCTTCAGCTGGAACTATTTCACTTTCTACAAATTTGCGGGTTGTATCGACGATCATCTGCTGTTCATCGGTGAGATCAAAATTCATGTTTCCTCTTAGCTAGATGGGATGGAGTCGGCCAACGCGACTGGCTTCATTTCGTTGATGTTCGGGGAGTTCGCCATAGTCATAAATGTGGAGCATCAGCAGCTCATCCCACCTACTTCGATAGTTGGAAGTGAACTCGTAACGAAATTGTGTGGCGACGTTTCCATGTAAAAGTATTTCTCTCTCCAACGCAGACCTGATGCCAAAAGGTTCTTTCGCACCGGCATAACCAACGGAGATAATTTGTTCGTCTTTGTCGGCTATTTGATACACCCCGAGTTGTCCTGGGAGAGCTTTGATACGAGCACTGTTAAGTATTTCCCAATTCTTTTCGAGTCGAATACCCATTGGTTCCTTACGATGTCCCCGCGAGATTAGAAAGCTGCGCCCATCAGATCTTCAAAATTACGTCGGAAAAATTTCTCTTTTGTTAACTCGTCCATTTGCTGGACTTCCTGATCAAAATGTTTAAGGGGATTTCTTCCACCTTCTACATGAGGAAAATCTGAGCTAAACATACAAATCTCGGGTGAAGAGTTTTCGATAATCCATCCGGTTGGTTCGGTTGGGAAGGGTGTAACTCGAACTTGTCGTTGCACGTACTCAGAAGGCTGAAGGCTAAGTGATTGAAGTCGGTTTTCATGTCGTTTGAAAGCCAGAAACGCTGCATCTAGCTGACGAATAAATGAAGGCACCCATGCAGCTCCTAATTCGATTATTCCAACTCGTAAGTCTGGGAAACGTTCTAGAACGCCATCAAATATCAACATGGATAACGCCTGCACTGGCGCTGAAGAAATAGCCATATAAGAAACTGATCTAAAGTTCTCTCCTCCTCCGTGGAAATCAGGCTCGGGTGGTAACCCATTATTGCGATGCTGCGGGGGCATAACTAAATTTGGCTCAGCCACATGCATAACTACTGGGACCTGGGCTTCTTGAGCTAACGCCCAGACCCGGTCAAATTTAATGTGGCTGTGGGCATGATTTTTGGGCATCCGGTTGGGAATCAGCAGAGCGGCGGCTCCAAGATTTAAAGCTCGCTCAGCGCAGCTTGAGGCTATTTCTAAATCTTGAAGAGGAATGTATGCAACCGGTAGAAGGCGTGGATCACTTTTGCAAAACGCAATTTGTGCCTGATTCGCAGCGTCCGCGGTTGCATATGTAAGTTTTGCTGGAGCCTCATGCTCCATTGCTTCTAACACGGTGTTCGGCATGGTAGGAAAAACTAGTTGACTAGAGAAACCTAAATAGTCAAGGGCCTGGCTGCGGTCAGAACTATTCCATGCTCCTTTAGCCTGGAAATTTTTCCGGCTCATTATTTCTTGTTCTGCAGTTTCGCGAAAGGTTTCGCTGGCTTGTAAATCTCGGCAGCGTTCGATGTCTGCGAGAAGTTCATTGCTACTTTTTGAAAAATGCTCAGCAAAATATTCTATAACCGTTTTAGGAGCGAATTCATTTAGCCACTCGGGGGGTTCCATGGTGTGGGCGTCTGCGTCGTGTATGACTCGATCCTGAACGTATGGCATAAAATATCCTTTCTTCGTAACTGAACCTTAGGCGAGGGAATGTGTGCTTTGCTCTGGTCCGAAAAACTAAAATTCTAAAAACTTCAGTTCGTATGGAGTTCCTGATTAATCCCTGACCAACGGTTAGGGTCGAGGATCCGCATTTCTATGGCTCCGCTGAGACTATTTCGGATAAGTAGCATGCCCGATTTGCCAGATAAGTCGCTTCCTTTAACGACCGTTCCGTTGGGAAGAGTGACGCGACTTCCAGCCGTTACGTAGCAACCAGCTTCAACTGTGCAGTAGTCGCCGAGAGAGATGCCGATCCCTGAGTTAGCGCCTAGCAGGCAGTGTTCCCCGATCGAAATTATTTCTTTCCCACCACCTGAAAGGGTGCCCATAATTGAAGCACTGCCTCCGATATCGCTATGGGCTCCGACGATCACGCCTGCGCTAATTCTGCCTTCGATCATCGCTGGACCTAGGGTTCCAGCATTGAAGTTACAAAAACCTTCGTGCATAACAGTCGTTCCATCTGCCAGGTGAGCGCCGAGTCTGACACGATCGGCATCTGCGATGCGAACACCTGATGGGATTACGTAATCGGTCATCCTTGGAAACTTGTCAACTGAGGAGACGTTTAGGCTTTCGCTTTCTTTAGCTGCAGCGGACCTAAGAGCATCGACTTTTTCGGGCAGAACTGGCCCTAGGTTCGTCCAAGCACAGTTCGTAAGAAGACCAAATAAACCATCAAGGTTGGTCTCGTGGGGCTTTATTTCTCTTCTGCTCAATAGATGAAGGCGAAGGTATGCCTCATTGAAGTCTTTAGGGGGGCTATCGGCACCGGAAAGCTCAGATTCAACTGTGATACTTCGAATAATTCCTAGTTTCTCAGCGAGACATGATCGGGATGGATCATTGCCTGATATTGGGTACCAGACATCGAGTGGTGTGCCCGACTCGGTATCGATGTAGCTGTGACCTATCGAAGTGAAATTCATAGTTAGAGCATTGCAGCCCAAACTCGGGGCTCCAACTGTCGCGCAGAAATAATAGATAAATCCTTAATCGTAAGGCAGAACAATCCGTTGATATTGACGGTGGCGTCGGTCCTAATAGAAATATTGGATGCGGCTTGGGCTTGGTCTTTGATGATTTTGCGGGCGGATTTTACGAAGCACAGGCAATTTTTGCAGCCACAGTCTAGTTTTATGATCATGAAGACAAATGTTTGCGAGATGCTTGGTGTGGATGTTCCGATTCTTGCCTTTACTCATTGCCGAGATGTCGTTGCGGCAGTGACGAAAGCAGGAGGCTTCGGGGTGCTAGGCGCCGCAGGACACACCCCGGAGCAACTAGATGTAGACCTGAAGTGGATTACTGATGAGGTCGCCGGGAAACCGTTCGGTGTAGATATTATTGTTCCGGCAAAGTACGAGGGTTCAGATGAAGGCGGTAAATCCGCTGCTGATCTTCGCGCCATGATTCCTCAAGGGCACCGAGATTTCCTTGAAAATATGATGAATCGTTATGGTGTTCCGGAGCTGCCGGAATCAGATGGTTTGAACGTAATGGGAGGCGATGCTGAACCCCCGATGACTTATTCCCAGGCAGTGCCTTTAATGGACGTCGCCTTTTCACATCCGATTAAGTTAATCGTAAATGCGCTGGGACCTCCTCCTCCGGACATGATCGCTCGGGCTCACGAGCAAGGAATCCTGGTGGGAGCTTTGGCTGGCAAAAAGTCCCATGCGGTCAGACATGTGGCTTCGGGAGTTGACATCATAATTGCGCAAGGCCATGAAGCCGGCGGACATACCGGAGAGATAGGCACGATGGTTTTAGTGCCGGAAATAGTTGATGCAGTTCACCCAATTCCAGTTTTGGCAGCAGGCGGAATAGGAACAGGAAGGCAAGTAGCTGCTTCGCTCGCTTTAGGGGCCCAGGGAGTTTGGTGCGGGTCAGTATGGTTGACGACGATAGAAGCGGAGACACATCCGGCAGTAAAAGACAAGTTTTTAGAGGCGACTTCATCTGACACTCTTAGATCTAGGTCGCGCACAGGGAAACCAGCTCGCCAGCTGCGTTCAGCTTGGACCGATGAATGGGAAGGTGCGGATTCACCAGGAACGCTTCCTATGCCATTGCAGCCAATGTTAATTAGCAAAGCTAGTCGTAGGGTAGACAGAGCTGCTCTAAATGAAGAAAACGTTGGAGCCGTAGAGCTATCTAATTATTTTGTCGGTCAGATAGTCGGACAGATGAATGAATCGATTTCTGCGACCCGAGTAGTCGAAGACATGATTAGCGAATATGTAGACGTAATGGAACGGTTGGAGTCTCTTAACGACCTGTAACGGTGGATAGAGAAAATCAGTGGAGGGTTATCAATGAAGCAAATTGAAGATCGTGTGGCTGTTGTAACCGGGGCGGGGTCCGGCATAGGTAAGGCTTTAGCAATGGGCTTCGCTCGGGAGCATGCAAATGTAGTTTTGGCTGATGTGCAAGAAGATGCGCTCGAGGCGGCTGTTAGTGACGTCCGAGCAACCGGAGCGCAGGCAATCGGAGTTTTAACGGACGTCACTGATTCTGACTCAGTAGCTCGCCTTAGCTCTTTGACTCTCGACCACTTTGGTGCAGTACATATTCTCTGCAATAATGCTGGAGTTGGCGGCGGCGGTTTCATTAAAAATCAGCAGCTAGTTGATTGGAAGTGGGTCATAGACGTATCGCTTTGGGGTGTGATCCACGGAATTCATCATTTCTTGCCTGAACTGATGAAAGCGGAAGAATCGCATGTTGTGAGCACGGCGTCGGTCGCTGGGCTTATGGCTGTTCCTGGCTTAGCTCCGTATAATGCGGCGAAGTATGGAGTGGTTGCGATAATGGAAACGCTGCATCATGAAATGGAACGAGACCCTGATTCTGATGTAGGTGTATCGGTGCTTTGTCCAGGAACTGTTCGCACTAACATAGCGACGGCACAACGGAATCGTCCAGATGAATTGAAGCGCAGCAAAAAAAATGTTGACTTAGCTGAAACAAGAGCACCGGAAGAAGCCAGAAAACGCAACGCAGCTATAGCTGCGATGCTCGAAGGCGGAATGGACCCTGATCATGTTGCACAAAAAGTAATTGATGCGATGATCGATAACCAGTTCTGGATTTTGTCTCATCCGCAGCATTTAGAGGAGATTAATCACCGTAACCAAGAACTAGCTAACTTAGAAAATCCGACGCTGATTTCAACTTTTGGTGAGTGAAGGGAAGCTGAGCTTGGAGTATTGCTTTACTGATGATTGCTAACTTTGGTTTGAATAATAAGCGGGTTATTCAAACCAATTACATGGTGAATCTAAGGTTCCGAGCCGAGTGGTTTCCGAGTATCTCGTCTCCTACCCAGTGAATTAATCCCTGCTTAATAGGAATCTCAGGGTCAACTCTTCCGCATGCTTGGTTCATAAATGCCATCGAGTCGCAGTGAATCACCACGGTTGGATTTTCTATATAAGGCACCTCGACTGCTCTATCTTCAAAAGCCACGAAAATATCGCGTTCGACAGCTCCGTAGATATTGAAATGAATTGTTTGGTTTTTCTTTAAGCCAATTTTTTTACCAACGATGTACCCAATCGAAAGGTGAACTTCGTTTAAAGCCATTTCTGCGGTTGGGCCACTGTTGTCAGTCGCTATGTTGAGCGGAGCGGCACAGTCTCTTATGTGCATCCAAAAATCGAACTCTCGAACCGCCATGAAACGGTCGTATGTGCCGGGACCAACTGGCGTCATTGTCGGTGTTGAAAATTCTGTATCCGTCATTTTCGCAAGATTTTCTCGCCGCCGGTTCAAAGTCTGGCGGAACTCGTTGACTAAAGTAGCTGTTTCCATCTGTAGTGCAGCTGCAAAATAGCCAGAAACGAGTTCAAAAGGAGGTGGTACTTTTAGCCCAGTAGGAATCCAGTCCGTGAGAGCTTGCTCAACTGAAAAAAGATGGCTGGCGACATCTTTTATAGACCATTCTGAGCATAAAGATTGGACCTGCCAATGTTTTTCAGTCAACGACTCAAAAAAGTTAACAGCTGAACTCCAACACTTATCTAAGTTAGAAGTAATTAGTTCTCGATCACTCATTGGGCTCTTATCCTTCAGTGGTTTAGCAACTTTATTTCACAAGAGAATATTCAATATGGTCTATGGAGATATCGTTATTGTGGCTTTAGGAATTACGGTATACAAATAGGAAATCTCACGTCATTTTCGCTTGTTCGAGAGGAATTTCGTTGCTCAGCCGACCATATATGGCCCCTAGCTGTTCGATCATCGCATCGACTGAACGAGCACCTGATTGGAACACAGCTGTTGCATTGATAGAAATCCAATCAAAATTCATTGCGTTGACTATTGCTGCTCGCTCTGAGACCTGGTCTAAATCAGCATAGAAAAACTTGTCCTCTTTACGACGAGGTGGTGGTTGCAACATTAGTTGTGTGCCGATTTCAGATGGGTTTCTGCCGAATTGTTCTGCTTGTTCACGAATATCTGCAACAGTTGTGAGGGCTTGTTCATCGGAGACGCCAGATGCCATCCATCCATCTCCTTTCTGTGCGGTTCTGCGAACAGCAGCTTTACCAACACCGCCTATCCATATCGGTAAGTTGATTCCTTGGGGCGAAACTGGCTCCATGCCCATGTCGTTTGACTGATAAAAATCCCCTTGAAAACTAATTTGGCCGCCTGCCCAGTAGGCACGTAGCAGGTCGATAGCCTCGTCCATTCTCTTACCGCGAGTATGGAAGTCTTCTTCTAGAGCGTCATACTCCGAGTCCTGCCAGCCCACGCCTATTCCTAGACGAACGCGTCCATTGGAAAGCGTATCCAGAGTGCTTAGTTGTTTAGCTACTAAGACTGGCTGCCGCTGAGGGAGCACTAAGACTTCCGTTGACAGCGAAATTGTTGTAGTGACAGCTGCAAGATTAGCTAACAGCATAAGTGCCTCGAGAACCGGCATCTCAGCAGGGTAGATAGTGGTTCGAGTTTTGCTCGGGTAGCCCATTACCACATGGTCGAAGGCAGCGATTTCGTCGAAGCCGATAGCCTCGATGGCTTCCGCTAATTCCAATACTTTTTTATGGCCTTCTCGATATGCAACCGATGGAAAATCGACAGCAATTTTCATTTGAGTGTGTTTTGTGAAGGAAGCTTTATAAGAGCTGTAGCGGGCATCAAGATGGCACCATTTCTGTTTCTTTCTTCGAGCGAAAGCAATGCGGTTCTTTCGGTCTGGTTGATCTCGGTCACAGAACCGTGGAACTCGAGATTCTCGCCGACTATTGCGCTAGCTCGATTTTGCCAAGTTATGTTTAATAGCCGAGATGCCGGTCCGGCCCAGTCAGTTACAAACTGGGTAAGCCAGGAACCTTGGAGGGGTCCATGAACGATAATGTCTGTATGGCCTTCAAACTCAGCGTATGTGCGATCGTAGTGAATCCTATGTGGGTTGAAGCTGGCAGCGCTGTATAAAAAAAGTTGGGCTTCGTCGGCTGATTTGTGTAGCACTGGCAATTGATCGCCAACTGAAATGCTTTCTATTGTTTGTTGTTTCATCGAGCTATACCGATCTGACGTGAACGAGCGACTGTGTCCATTTCTTGGTTAACGAAAGTTGTTTCTCTTACTTGACGAACGAATGGCCCTTTGCTGCCACTCTTTTGATCAAGTGCGGCGAGGCGAGCTGTGGCTGTTATTTGATCTCCGATGTAGACAGGTTCAAGGAAGTCCCATTCTTCACCTCCGAACATCATTCGAGCCACCTCAAGACGCACCCCTGTTCCGTCCCTATAGAGACCATCTGTGCGAAGCGTTGAAAGGGGCTTTGGGATTACCATCGCATGGGTAACAAACGTTGGAGGCACGGTTTTGGTTTTGTAGCCTGCGGCTTTGGCAGCAGACTCATCGAAGTAAATGGGATTTTCGTCTCCCACGGCGAGAGCATATCTCTGGGCTTCGCGTTCATTTATTGTGACGGTGATAGGACCGTATAGAATTTCACCAATACGAGCGAGTGACTCAGGTGGAATGAGTGAAGTTGACATTTGACGATGTTACGTCATCTGAGCCGAAGAAGTTTGAGCAACCTAGTACTGTTGGCAACAAGAGGGAGTTAGACACATGGTTATGTGGAATAGAAAAATTGAAATGCCAGATGAGAAATCAGCGCTTCCTGGGCGTTCGGCTAAGGTTCCCGTGCCTGAGTCTCATGAGGTTTTAGGAGTTTCGATGACTCCGCCTTTTGATCTCGGCACTGAAACATTTGTGGTGGGAATGGGCTGTTTCTGGGGAGCTGAGCGAGTTTTTTGGGAGGCAGACGGTGTTAAAACAACCGCGGTTGGGTATACGGGAGGGTTTACTGAGAACCCATCTTATGAAGAAGTTTGTTCGGGACTGACAGGTCACAATGAGGTTGTGCTTGTGGTCTTCGATCCGGAAAAAACGACTTTTAGTGGCTTGATGGGATTGTTCTGGGAGAATCATGACCCTACGCAAGGGATGCGACAGGGAAATGATTTAGGGACGCAGTATAGATCTGGCATCTACGTCACAAGTGATTCTCAAAAAGAGGAAGCGCGAAGCTCATTGCGCCGATTCCAGCGGGTTTTAGACACATCTGGCTATGGACCGATCACAACCGAGGTTGAAGACCTCGGCGCCTTCTACTACGCAGAGCATTACCACCAGCAGTACTTGCACAAGGTGCCTAATGGATATTGTGGTATGGGCGGCACAGGCTTGACCTGTCCTGTGGGTTTGAATACTTAGAAAAATCTGAGCAGAGTTATTAGGCCTGAGTCGCGCTAGCGGCTGCTTCCATTGTTTGGACGGCCACACTATGGCGGTTCTCTCCCCATGGAAGAGGCATCAGGATTGGGTACTCTACGCCAGCCTCAATATAGCTTTGGACAAATTGTGTTACTTCTTTGGCGTTACCAATGAAGTCAATTGATTGAATCATGTTTTCAGATATAGAGGCTAGGGCCCCATCGCGATCGCGTTCGGATTGCTTTAAGCGAAGCTCCTGTATTTCGTTTTCAAAGCCTGCCGATTTGAACATCCGTGCGTACCCGTCAGCCATGGCATAGTTGAAAAGGTCTTTGCGAGCAGAAGTTGCAGATTGCTCGAAATCCCCAACTGCTGCGTGGACGTAGCTCATAATCGTGGCGGGTCCCCCAGAGCGAACTTCTTTAATGGCAGTAGAAATGTATGAAGCCGGAATGTAATTTAGAAGAACCCCGTCTGCTATTTCGCCGGCTAGTTTCAGCATCTGGGGATTCAGAGCGGCAAGCACAATTTTTGGTTCTCGCTCAGTTTTTTTAAGGCCGAGGCGAAAGCGTTTGACTTGCCAAAAATCACCTTCGAAGGTAACTGATTCGCCGCTAAAACAAGCACGAAGTAATGCCACGTATTCGCGCATCATGGCGATTGGTCGATCTGTCATCTCTAATCCATGTTGACTCAAGATTCCCGGTGCTGAAGTTCCTATTCCTAGCCAAATGTTTTGAGTTGGTGCGAGAGATTGAAGAGTGGCTGCGGTCATTGCAGTCAGCGCCGGAGTCCTGATTTGAATAGGAATGATTCCAGTACCAAGGTCCATGGGCGAAACGGCGTTAGCAACAGACCCAAGGAGAGTGAATGCATCTGTGCCTGTAGCTTCCACTGTCCAAAAAGATTTGTAATTGAGTGATTGGGCTATTTGTGCTATCTCGGTTGCTGCTAGTGGGCCAAGTACTCCCAGGCTTCCGAAAGTAACTCCGAGGGGGGTTTTCTCACTACTCATCTGCCTGACGGTAGCCGCTGAAATCGTTTGTTGACGAAGTGTCGTAAATATCCCCCTATTTACCTGTTATTAGACGCTAGGGTAAGGCCATGGGTGCTGGAAGACCTCCGGCAGACAAGGAGCAGAAGGTGACCGAAACGAAAGATCTACCAATCATCTCAGAAGCCCTTGGAGTCATTGACGGTGCGCTTAACGATTTTCTTCACCGTGAACTTGTGTCTTCAAATGAAGTAACGGATCTCTTGCTAGATGTGCGAAGCGTTTTGAGCAAAAGCTCGGCGAAATCAGTTGAAGACATATCCGGCCTTGAGCTTGTGTTAGAAGACCAGGTCTCAGCTCAGGCTTAAGAGTTCTTGGGGTACGTAACTGTATTCCGTTTCCTATTTGCCGATGAATCGGTGAGTGAGCTTTCCGATGATCGACCCGATTAAGGCTCCACCAACTAAGTCTGAGGCGTGGTGTAGACGAACGTGTACTCGCGACATTGAAATGAAAGCGGCAGCTACGAACCAGAGGTTGCCAATTCTTGTTCGTCTCGCCAACACGGTTGCTGCACAAAAAGCTGCTGAAGCATGCCCGGAGGGAAAGCTCGATGTTATTGGTTCTCTGAGTTGATATTTGGAAACATTATCATCTGCGCTTCCTGGTCGCGGTCGGTTGAATTGGCGTTTTATTAGCTGATTGACGATAAGTGATTCAGCTCCCATGAGAGCGCTAAATCGGAGCGCCTGATTGGCTTTCTTGCCGGGTGGTAGCGCTGCTAGACCGCCGACTATGTGCCAAATGAGGCTGAAATCTCCGAGATTGGAGGATGCATAAAAAATTTTGTCGAGCGTAGGGTTCCCGCGCCACTGGTCCCACCACTGGTCTATCAGCTCGTCTATTTGATTGAAGTTCATAATAGTTGTGTAAATTCGAGCATGAGAAACTGGTCACTCGGTCGAGAAATCTTTGGTTTAGCTATTAAAACTATCAATTGTTTCTCAAAGTCGTAGTTGTCTCAATGGGAGGCAGGGACGGATTGGTGGGCGGCGCCACTGTTAGCATTGGTTCAAGACTTTGGTCCGGTGGCGGTGGAATTATGAGTACCTGTCCGACATAGATTAATGTCGGGTCTGCGATATTGTTTGCTCTGACTAGATGGTTTAAATGGAGTTCGAATCGGTTAGCAATCGCTATAAGTGTGTCACCATTGGCGACTGTATATCTGACCTGGCTAAGAGGAATTTTAGTTGTGACCGAGGTACTGCTTGTTCGGGTGATGTTTATGACTACGCCAGAATTATCAGAGTTTTTTTGAGGCGTGCAACTGGAAAGTATGGAGCTTAAAGTAATCATAAAGGCGCCTACTAAAGTGATGAATCGGGGCCCTGCCGATCTCATCTTAATCCAATTCTTCGTTGTCGGATGGTGGAATTACTAGCTGCTCGCCAATGCTGAGAATTGTTGTTTCCTTACCGTTCTCAGCCATTAGCGCCTCGACGGTAACTTCGAAACCCTTTGCGATGATGCTTAAAGTGTCGCCAGGCTGAACGACGTACACTTTCCGTTGCCGTACTTTTTCTGTGGTCGTAGTAGTCATCTCTGGACGTAAAGTTGTCAATACTGGTGTAGTTGTTGGGACTACGGTGACTGAGTCCGAATCATCGCAGCCAGATGTAGCGATAACAACAGAAAAAAACACTATCAGGGACTTGACGAGTGAGCCCTTAAGGTAGCTTTTGACCGCGTTGGGTAGGAACGGCGCCATTTCTAGTGGCCTCTAGCTTTAAGATCAACCTGCATCGGCCAAATAGTCTTGTCATTCCCAGGCATGAATGGTTGAGGTTCTCCCTCATCGACGGTGAGTAGTTCCACTCCGTGCTCGTGGACAAGAATAGTGTGTTCGAATTGAGCAGTTCGGCTCAAGTCAATTGTCGTAGCTGTCCAACCGTCATCCCACATTTGGGCTTTGTATGATCCAAGGGTAATCATTGGTTCTATCGTGAATGTCATGCCGGCTTGAAACTCAAATGTGGCGGAGGGCTCGTAGTAATGTGGAATATTCGGTTGGTGATGGAAAATTTCGCCCACACCATGCCCAATGAATTCTCTAACGAC
>CAJQGN010000105.1 GCA_905477545.1 uncultured Acidimicrobiales bacterium
GTCAATCGGCTCAGAAACTGTCACTTTTATGGATGACTACCTAAGTCACCAAGGTTTAGGTAACTCAGACCTTTTGGTATTTTCGACGAACTTAGGTTCACGTATCTGCATTAGACCGAGCGGCACGGAGCCAAAAATTAAGATCTATATTGAGGTCAGGGATTTAAACGTTTCAACGACGAGAGACCTAGCAAAGGCTCGGCACCAGTGCAAAAAGAGACTAAATGCTATTGCCACTGATATTTCTTCTCGGTTCAGCTAGTTCTCAAGCTAGTTCTCCCGCTAGCTGCCTCAAATTCGTTTCAGGTCGAGGGCCCATGTGTGATATCACTTCTCCTGCTGCAATAGCTCCAAGCTTGCCACATCTCTCAAGTGAATATCCTTGAGCAAGACCATATAGCAACCCTGCGGCATACAAATCGCCCGCTCCCGTTTTGTCGACAACTTCGCACACTTTCGCGGACTCTATGGACACAAGCTCTGAGTTACTTGCGATAACGGATCCTGCTGGGCCTCTAGTCACCGATACTAGAGAGACAATACTTTTCGCCCTTTGTATAGCCAGATTGAGATTCTCAGTTTCAAACAGCGACAGGATTTCGTGGTCATTTGCCAGAAGAACATCGACATGGTCACTTATCAAATTCAGAAACGAATCACGATGGCGATCCACGCAAAATGAATCAGAAAGAGTCAAAGTGACTTTCGTATTTGAGCGAGCAGCAGAAGCCGCTGCTTCCATAGCTTGTTTTGCCCGAGGTAGATCCCACAAGTACCCCTCCAAAAAAAGGATCTTAGCTCGTTGCACCAATCCTAGATCAACATCACTCGTCGTTAAACCGTTCGAAGCCCCCAGGAAAGTGTTTAAGGTCCGCTCACCGTCGGGAGTCACAAATATTAAGCATCTACCTGTCGAGTCCCGTCTTGGAGCACGCGGCGTGTTGTGAAAAATTTTGAGGTCTGCCATATCCTTGACAAAAATATCTCCTAAATCATCATCAGCGACACGCCCGATGTACCCGGCCGAACCACCTAGAGAACCAACTCCGATCACAGTGTTGGCAGCAGATCCTCCTGAAACAGTTTTGCGCTCTGTTATCAAAGAATATAGTTCTGCTGACCTCTCACTATCGATAAGGTGCATAGCTCCTTTCTCGACATTGATTCGTTTAAGAAATTCATCATTTTGATGCGATAATACGTCGACGAGTGCATTACCAAAACCTACGACGTCTAGCTGTTTCTCTGATCTATCCGTATCACCAGCGCTATTACCCACCGAACTCACTTTCAATTAAAAAAATAAAATCCCTATCCATGCTCTACTCTAACGAGACATTAAATGATCGCCCGCTAGTGTCGAGCAGGTGACTCAGCAAAACCAATATCGATTGCCCCGCAACATTCGACCTTATCGTTACGAATTGTCTATTGAACCCGATCTTCAGTCCGCATCTTTTTCAGGTTCAGTAATCATTCACGTTGACGTCGAAAGACCAACTAAAACTGTCATTTTAAATGCTGCTGAATTAGACATTACTCAATGTTCGTTCGTTCAAGAGAATCGAATAGAAGCTTCAAATCTTAGCTTTGACTCCGAAAACGAGAGAGTAACAATTGAGTTCTCTGAAAATCTGACAAGCGGCAAGGCATCAATAAATTGTCACTTCGACGGCATTTTAAATGATAAACTTCGAGGCTTTTACCGTTCTACATACTCTGATCGGGACGGCAACGAACACACGATAGCTACAACTCAATTCGAATCGACTAATGCTCGAAGAGCTTTCCCGTGCTTTGACGAACCTGACTTTAAAGCTACATTTGAAGTTGAACTTATCGTCAATTCCGATCTTATGGCGATTAGTTGCGGCGAGTTAACTGATTCTGTTGACCTTGGCGACGGAAGACGTAGAGATAGTTTTGCACCAACGATGTCAATGTCTACCTATCTTGTCGCCTTCATCATCGGTGACTTGGAAGCAACTGAACCAATCGATGTCGATGGGGTTCCGCTACGAATAATTCATGTACCAGGAAAGGCTGAACTGACGGCATTCGGCTTAGAGGCCGGTGAGTTTTCGCTTCGGTGGTTGGTCGACTACTACGGTATCGATTACCCCGCAGGGAAACTAGACCTTGTCGCTGTCCCAGATTTCGCTTTTGGAGCAATGGAAAATCTCGGCTGTGTCACTTTTCGCGAAACCCTCTTGCTTGCGGATCCGGACCGATCGACACAAGCTGAGCTCACGAGGATAGTCGATGTGATAGCTCATGAAATTGCCCACATGTGGTTTGGCAACCTAGTGACTATGGACTGGTGGAATGGAATTTGGTTAAAGGAAGCTTTCGCAACATTTATGCAAGTCGCAACTACAAACGCCTTCAAACCAGAATGGCGTCGCTGGGATAGCTTCAGTCTTGAGAAAGGGGCTGCGTTCGACACCGACGCTCTCAGCTCAACACGGCCGATTGAATTCGAAGTTGTTTCTCCCGAAGATGCGGAAGGAATGTACGATATTTTGACCTACGAGAAGGGAGCATCGGTAGTCAGAATGCTCGAACAGTTTTTAGGTGAAAGCAACTTTCGTAAGGGTGTTAATAATTATCTCAAAACACATTCATATAAAAACACTACGACGACGGATCTTTGGGACGCTCTCGAGGAGTCGACTGCGACGCCCGTTCGAGCGGCTATGGACAGCTGGATCTTCCAAGGTGGCCATCCTGTGATCTCGGTAGCGAGCTCGGCTGATGGAATCCGACTCCATCAACGTCAATTTTCATACGCCCAAGAGCCAAGTAACAAACTTTGGCATGTCCCGATTATTATTAAAGCGCTCGTAAATGGCTCGTTGGTTGAACAAAGGCTTTTACTTGCGGAAAAGACAACCGACGTCAGCTTTGATATTCGCCCAACTTGGGTGATTGTGAATGCAGGTGGGCACGGTTTCTATCGAGTCAGTTACGACAACGCTCTTCTGGCCGATCTTTCTACTCGAGCCTTGGACGTAGCGTCCGCAAGCGAACGCTACGGCCTGGTTAACGATACGTTTGCGTCCGTTCTTGCTGGAGAGGTCTCGGCTAATGATTTCATCACACTTGTTACGAACCTGGCTTCTGAAACGGATCTTGGAGTATGGCAAAAGATTTTAGCGTCCTTAGGCCAATTGCACTCGATAGCTGACGCGGACGGAAGAACACGTCTGTCAATTCTTGTTCGGGACTTGAGCACAACGGCTCTTGGCATTCTCGGTTTCGAAGCAGTCGATGGTGAGCCAGCACTTGATCGAGAACTGCGGTCTCTGCTTTTTCTAGCGGCAGGAACTATAGGCAAAGATACGTTGGCTATAACTCAAGCTAACGAGTTTTTTGATGCTCAGAACAGTGGAAAAGAAATTGAACCGAACCTTGCCGCTGCAGCTGTGACTATCGCTGCGACAAATGGAGATGCTGAGACATATGACTGCATGCTGCAACTTTTCAGAGATTCGGTAACGCCTCAAGAAGAACTACGTTATTTTGCAGCTCTATTAGAATTTCGGCAAGTTAACTTGTTTGATGCCACGTTAGAACTAGTTCTAACTGAGTTAAGAACCCAAAATGCGCCGTTTATGCTCGCCTCTGCTATGACCCACCTGGACCATGGTGCACGTGCGTGGACTTTCTTAAAAACTAATTGGGACTTATTGTGTCAAAAGTTTCCACAAAACTCCATTCCTCGAATGGTTGGAGGAATCCGAGCAATTTCTGACCCTGCATTAGCAGCTGAAATCAAAGAGTTTTTTGCTCATCATTCAGTTCCTCAGGGAGTCTTGACTGTCGCCCAACACTTAGAAAAAATGGAAATGAATGTCTCTCTTAGATCAAGAGAGGGCTCCTCTCTCGGAGCCATACAGAATTAGCCAAAATGTTTGGTAGACCTCCTCGTCGATCTCTCGGACCCCGATATACGGTCTGGGCATCGATAACCGCATTGCTTGCGGCAGCAGCAGTTTTCTCTGTTGTTTTCTACTGGTCGCTTTCGACTCTTAGCTGAGGATCGTAAGAATCTGTGTTAATTTCATCTTTTCCGTTTTGTTCTGACCAGCGCATCATTATCACGACAATCGAACCCCAAATAATTGGAATTCCACCGAGCTTCATAATGAGGCCAGCCATCTGTTGGTCTGTAGTTGCGCCGATGTTATGCACACGTGGTGCTAGCTCATAAGTTGCGTACAACGGAAAACTAGCAAACGTCAAGAAACCAGCTGGAATCGCAGGAACCACTCCCATGGCAAGAAACAAGTAAACTATTTTGCCCGGGTAACTACTCATTCTGTGTTCAGGCAGCGGAGAAATAATGGGAAGCCATACTAACAGACCACATAAAAGCCATAGGACGTCCATAGCGAATGAGCCGAACTGGCTAGATCTTAATGTGTCTACAGCCCACGGAGAGTGAGTCAGAATAAGCATTAAATTAAATATCGATCCAGCGATCACCGGCTTTGACAAGGTACAGCTCAGTCCGTGCAACCGAATCCTACGAAGTATCCGCCTTGCCATCCATTCAGGCGTTCCTAGCAACATCAAGGGTGCAGCGATAAGGGTGTACAACATGAACTGAATCATGTGGGCAAATGCTAGGTAACTTGCTCCAAGAAGGCCAAGTGGCCAGTCGGAAGCAACCCAAAAGGCCAACGAGCCAAGCAGGAATTGAATCAACTTTTTCTTGTGCCCAAGCTCTTGGCCCTGTGTTCGAAACTGGCAAATTAAGTACGGCACTACCAGGAGTAAGGTTGCTAGCCAAACACCCGGATAGGCACGGAAGGACCAAGACCACGGATCTTCGAGTGTCGAACACCAGAATCGCAAAGTAGTTACCTCTTAGTTAGAAGTCAGCAATATTTCTGAAGCTATCGGAAGGTGAGAGCCATTTTCTTGACTTCATGATTTAGTTTTCCGATATTGAGCTAGTAACGGTAGATCATGGGCCCAACTCGTTTGGCGAGTCGGGTGCGGGTATTGAGTATATCCCATATCATCAGGAGCAAAGGCAAAAACTCTGCCATCGTGCCCGTATGTGTATTTGCCCTCTGTCGGATATTGAGGAGCTGCAACGAGCGCTCCGAAAGCTAACTGAGCTGCCTCAACTTCGACTTTTTTACCTGACAGGCCTATGAACTCTGAGTCGAATTGGTCTAAGTAGCTACGCAAAACTTGAGGGGTGTCACGCTCAGGGTCGACCGTAATAAATAGCACGACTACGTTATCTGGCGACTGTGGCAGCTCTAACACATCCCTCAACTGAGCAAGATGAATCGGGCATATATCAGGACACTCAGTAAACCCAAAGTAAACAAGTCTGACCATCCCCAACGTGTCTGCTTTTAAGTTAAAGGCTTTACCATTCGTATCAGTCAATTCTAATTCTGGCAGAGCACTGGGTGAACCTATCTCCAGACCTTCAAATTTTTGTTTATTTTTCTGACTTTCACAAGAAACAAGCAGAAGACTTAAGACCACTAATATGGCTAAAAAATGCCATTTTTGAGTTGCCTTACTGAGCAAATGACGAAAACAAGAGTTATGCGTGGAGGTGAGGGGAATTGAACCCCTGGCCTCTTCGATGCGACCGAAGCGCTCTACCAACTGAGCTACACCCCCCGAATGGGATCTTGTGAAATATACAGGCCGACGCATTAACTCAGACAAGTCATCAAGAATCAGATGACGCTCCTATAACCCGCAGGCTTACTTAGTTCTATGATTCGACGATATCTGGCTTTCTTCGCCTACAACAACTACCCGAGGCTCAAAGTAGTAAACATCGTCAAGTTTTTCTGTCGCATCTCGTTTTCGTCGCAACACGAGCACTGTAAAACATCCCAACGCTAAGTCAAAGATTAGATGCGATAGCGCGACTAGGGCCCCACCTCCGGCAAACCATCCGAATAGGGAAACTAATGCACCTAGAATTAATAGCAAAGCAATATCTCGTCGACGAGTAGCAGCTTCGGTAGCCGATTGTGGGAACACACTTTTAGGTCGAGCGTAGATACCGTAGCTACTTTTAGACTCAACTGGGTGAGTACTATCCAGAGGTCTATTTTCTCCTGGGTCTGCTATGGACATAACACTTAGCTGCTTCCGCCAGACGTTCATAGCCAGCCGGTTCCCACGTCCGACTCTGGCAGATCTGATCCAGCCTGGAACAAGCACCATGGCCCACAGGGCAACCAAACCAATGAGAACTAGTTGGGTCATATTTTTATTTCCTCACCCTCTCGTTCTCATTCACGCCATTTTATCGTAGCTAGAAAAGATGCGTAACCAAAAATAAATTCAGGTCTTCTAACAAAGTTACGCCGCTACTAGTTATTGGCTGAGAAAAGATACCTACAATTCCGAACAGACCTATGACTGTGCACGCAGGTAATCGCCTGATTTTCCACCTATTTTTTTCCACAACGTAAGCTCCGAGATCACCATCGCTTTGTCAACAGATTTACACATGTCGTAAATAGTCAAAGCCGCTACCGAACATGCTGTTAATGCTTCCATCTCGACGCCGGTTCTGTCTACTGTTTCGACCCTGGCTTCGACAGTAATTTGGTCTTCTTTTATCTCAAAGTCAACGGATGCGGATCCAATCATTAGCGGATGGCATAGAGGAATCAGTTCTGAAGTTCTTTTAGAAGCTTGTATTCCTGCTACCCGGGCGACCGCAAGCACATCTCCTTTTGCTAGTGCTGCTGAAGAAATCAGCGCAACAGTTTCCGCCTTCATCAAAACATTGCATCTTGCAACTGCGTACCTTCTTGAACGGTCTTTTTGTGTGACATCAACCATTCGAGCCTGACCCCCTGAGTCCAAATGAGTCAACTCAGATCCGGTTGGATCAGCCATGCAAATATTCTTTATATACGGAAATTCCAGTTATCGTCTTCAAGATTTCTCTAACCACCAATCTGGCTCATCGTTCTTTTAGGTCTAATGAAGTTGACCTGACCTATCGAATGTCCTGCCCATTTGGTACCGACGGCTCTTTCTATTTCTTCGATGAGGGCAGCGTCATTTTGTTCTCCTCTCAAAACGGCTCTCATATCAAACTCATCTATCGCGAAAAGACACGTCCTAAATTGACCTTCAGCTGTTAAGCGGACTCGATCACAAGTTGCACAAAACGGCTTAGTCACTGAAGCGATCACACCTATCTCAGCGCTATTATCCGCATATTTCCATCTCTCAGCCGGTTCGCTTCCGCGCACAATCGGCTCTAGGTCAAACTCTGCGCGCAGTGTTTCAATAATTTCATCAGCCGGTACAACGACTTTGTCATTCCAAACATCTCCGGCTTCAAGTGGCATAAATTCTATGAACCGCACGAAAACATTTCGTTCTCGACCGAACCGCGCAAAGTCAAGAATCTCATCATCATTAATTCCTCTCATCATCACCGCATTGATTTTTACTGGAGCAAGTCCAGCCTCGATAGCAGCATCAATTCCATCGAGTACACGATCTAGCTCATCTCTCCTTGTTAACTCAAGAAAACGGTCTCGTTGCAAAGAGTCTAAACTAATATTTATTCGGCTTAGCCCCGCATCTGCAAGGGACTGCGCATGCAATCGCAAAGTTGCGCCGTTTGTTGTCAGCGCGACATTTACTTCGAGTGAAGCTAAACGTTCAACTAATTTCGGAAGATGTGCACGAACTAACGGTTCACCACCAGTAAGACGAATTCCATCGAACCCGAAATGTTCTACGCACACTCGAGCAAATCGCTCTATTTCTTCGAAGGTAAGAAGCTCATTTCGCGGTAACCACGTCATCCCCTCTGCAGGCATGCAGTACTGGCATCGAAAATTACAACGGTCGGTAACAGAAATACGAAGATCCCGCACCGTACGGCCATACGGGTCAATCAGATCATGTTTTTCTGCTGCACGTTTCATCGTGAACTTAGGATACAGACCAAAACGCTCTGGTGCTGAGGATAAATGAAAGAGAGGTTTGACTGCGACTACATCAGTCAAGGATGAGCACTTCCAAGCTGTCCCCTTTCGAATAACCACTTCCATCTGGGAGAATAGCTAGGGAGTTCGATCGAGCCATTGATGCAAGCATGTGCGAACCTTGGCCTCCGCCAGACTTCACAAATACTTTACCATCAACGTAATCGACGATAGCTCTTACGAAATGCGTTTTGCCATCGGGTCGTCGTCCTAGATTTTCTGCCGCGGTTGCCACAACTCGCTTTCGTAGTGGATCGGCACGTCCCATCATTGCCCTCAAACCTGGTCTGGCGAAGAGCTCGAAAGAGACCATCGATGAAACTGGGTTTCCTGGGAGCCCAAATATCGGGGTGTCGGCAATCAAACCGAAAGCAAGCGGCTTGGCTGGTTTTATATCGATCTGCATCCACCTCATATCAGCGATTCGCTGCAGGACGGACTTAACGTAGTCAAAATCTCCCATGCTCACGCCACCAGACGTGATTAAGGCATCGCATGTAGCAGCACCTTCGACTAAACCTTTTTCAATTGCATCCTCATTGTCAGGAAGTAGACCAAGATCAACCGGTGACATGTCGTTTTCTTCAAGAAGCGCTAAAAGCGTGCAGCGGTTAGAGTCCCGAATCTGACCTGCTTTCAACGCAGAGCCATCTGCCACTAATTCGTCGCCAGTTGAGATAACTCCAACTCGTGGCCGAGGCAAAACTACTACCTCTACTAAACCAAGACTCGAGAGAACCCCAAGGTGACCGGGAGTCAGAAGTGTTCCCTTTTCGAAGACTAACTCCCCCTTTGGAATATCATCACCAATCGGACGGATGTGGTTACCGACCGGAACTGAAATATTTACAGTTAACTCGTCACCATCAACTTCAGTCTGCTCAACCATAACTATTGCATTTGCTCCATCAGGTATCGGAGCGCCCGTCATAATCCTGCTAGCTTCACCTTCGCAGACTTCCATCTTTGGCGAATGACCCGCGGCTATAGTCTCAATTATCCGAAGAGTAGACGGGGGCGTTTTTACGTCCTGAGAGCGGACAGCAAATCCGTCCATTGCGGTATTAGCAAACGGTGGAATAGCCTCTAGAGCCACGACATCCTGAGCAAGAACGAGCCCTCGGGATTTCTCCACTGGAGTTAGGGCCGGCTTCAACTTTCGACAATTTTGAAGAACATAATATAAAGCGTCTTGGAACGGAAGCATGTTTCAAAATCTACTGCCCGATATCGAATATTTCTCTTTGTGCCAAAATTTGTCGGACTGCTTCTCGCCTCTCGTCTATATCTGACAGCGATTTCATAGGTTCGAATCTTGAATTCGGACCCTCAGCTTCTACTAACAACATGGTTGCTTCAACAAATTTTGAAAGCTCACCGATCAGAAGCTCAAATTGTATCAGTGGGGTTCCATTTACATTTTTTTGAACGTCAAAATAGTTCAAGGCCGTAGGAATTCGAAAAATTTCTGCATTAATCAGCAACGTATTTGTATTAAGAAACGGGTTGCTTTCAATTTTGTCTTTAGCTCTCAAACAGAAATCTTCAACAATTTCTAGCCGTCCCTCAATAATACGTGGCGCTCCTCCATACGAATCATCTTTGACGATCTCACAAGTCATCTGTTTCCCACTCGATATGTGAGCTCCTAAAACGGCAGCATTGAAAGTCGCTGCCGCATTGTCGACATTATTTACAAGCACGTACTTACCACCGGTCTCATAAAATTGTTTAAAGTCCTCACTTCGACTCAAAACTCCTAAGAGATCTCCATGGCCAGGTGAGTAGAACGAGACATTCCCATTATTTTCCCTAAATATCTGGCCATCAGTCATTAATCTCAACGAAATTGACTGTGGGCAAGTTGCAATCTTTACATAGTCATTCGAATTAGATGCAGCCCATCTGCTCATACTTTCATCGGACAAAAAGCTCGTCATAAACAACAATTTGCAGGTCATATTATATTTGATCGCATGCTTTTCAAGATCAAGTTGTTTTACTTTTCCAAAACTCAAACCCTCGAAAATAGGCGCAAGAGCTTTAATGCTACCTCCGAATCGAGTAGCCATTCCACCAGCAAGGACAACCGACAGCACTTCTCCATTGCGGAATGCCTCTTCGCCGATTTTTTTTAGCTGGGTATACTCATTGGAGCCTCGGGGCGGCATCTGTTCTAAGTCTTTATTTTCTGGAACAGTACTGGGTCTTTTTAAGTAATTCTTCGACCGGTCGAATCCGTTCAGCTTGATTCGGTCCATGTTTAAATCAAAAATTATCGGATCAAAAAAGTATCTTTCGAGGATTAATGCTGTAGCCACATCGATCTCATACTTGGCTGTCAGGTCTGCTATCGATAATGAATTCACCATCACATAATCAAGCTATTTGAATTAAATCGTTAAGATGTCTTAATCTACCAAGTGTTGTCCTAGGCAGAGCGAGATAAGATTCGTTTGCGGTCTTTTCCTAGCAGACCGAGGAGCGCCAACGGCCATGCCAACTTATGAATATCATTGCGAAACATGTGACGAATACTTCGAGCTTCGACAGTCCTTTACGGATGATCCGATTGTTGAATGCCTCGATACAAATTGTATGGGGCGTGTGAAGAAAGTCTTTGGCAACGTCGGAATTGCTTTTAAAGGAAGTGGATTTTACAAAACCGATAGTCGCTCAAAAGCTGGTGGATCTGATTCAGGCTCCTCAGCATCGCAAAAAACTGCTGGGAAAAGCGAAGCTTCGAGCGAATCGAAAGGTACATCAGATTCGACTAAATCTTCCGCAAATGAATCTAAGTCCAGTGGCGGTGATTCTAAAAGCGGTGACTCCAACAAATAGTCTTCACGCGACTCTCAAGATGTTGTGGGTGCCAGTTTTAGGCTTGAAAGCCGAGTGCAAGAATCAAAAGAATGCTGAGCCCCAGAACTATTCTGTAAATAACAAATGGCATCAGCGAGCCGAATTTTAGTAAGCGAAGAACGACCCACACTGCTATCCATCCGGTAACTCCAGCTGAAACCATTCCGATTGCGAGCGGTAATAAAAAGCCATCTGGAAGACCTGTAAGGGCAATGTCCGTTCCCCGGTAGAGCCCAGCACCGAATATGACCGGCAACGCCATCAAAAAAGCTAACCGAGCAGCAGCAGTCCTTTCAAATTTTAGGATTCGCGCCACTGTTAGAATTACCCCAGATCTACTCACTCCTGGCAACAGTGCCGCAGCTTGGGCTGTCGCAAAAATTGCGATATGACTAGCAGAAGCATGCTCTATTTGACGTTCCTGTGTTCTCTTCCAGTCAGCTAAGCCCATAAAAGATCCAAATAGAATAAGTAAAAGTGCTATTAAACTTAAATTTTCGGCTAACCCTAAAAGCACAGGCTCAATGCTCAGAGCGCACAAGGCGGCTGGCGCCGCAGATAGAAGCAGGTACAAACCAATTTTTCCATCTTGAGTCCACTTTGCTTTTCTAGCGGATGCTCTTAAAAGAGCCATGCCATATCGCTTCACATCTGCCCACAAAAAAGTTATTGCCCCAGCGAGTGTTCCGACGTGGAGCGCCACGTCAAAAGTATTTTCTAATCTGTTGTCATTATTGAAATCGTTCCAACCCAAAACTCTAGGAAGCAGTTCTAGGTGGCCACTCGACGAAATTGGAAAAAACTCAGAGAGCCCTTGCGTGATCCCTAGAAATACGGCGTGAAAAATGGACATTGTCGATCTTTCCGAGACGTTATCAGTCTGAGCTATTCAACCGTAGACGGAACAATACGGGGTCTCCACTGTCTTGGCGGGTCATAATGGTGACCAACTGGAACCCCCTGGCGCATTCCGTCTAGAAATTGAGTAACAGTTTGAAAATCTGGCATCTCCAGGTAAGCCGATCCAAGTGCCTCTGCTATGTGAGCGTCGCTACCAGCTCCGATAGCTAAGCCATGTTCTTTCGCATAATCTGACGCCTTCTGATTGAGGCTCCTTAGACTCGTTTTACCATTCATCACTTCTATTCCATCTACTAAACCAGCCTCTACCAATTCATCCAGGACTTCTGGTCGCAAATTATTTCTCAGCGGGTCAAATGGATGTGGAATATAGACTAGTCCGCCTTGTGAGCGAATTAACTCAGCTGCTTCGCGAGGTGGAATTCCCTGTGGAACCCGTTCAGTAAGAAACAAGCCGATTATTTCGCCGGCGTAAGTCTTAAGTTCCTCCCCAATGACGACGCGGCAGGGAAGATCTTCTTTCAGTTCAAAAGCACCCTTAACAGCATGATGGTCCGTTACGCAAAGAACATCTATTCCACTCTCGACTACACACCGCAGAATCTCATCCGGTGTCGTAGTCGAATCTCCTGACCACATCGTGTGCGAATGAAAATCCACGCGAATCCAACCATCAGGACACTTCTCCGCTAAATGCGGATGTCGATTGATCGCTTCTTGAGTGGGAATAGAAGGCACGAGCCGCAGGGTAGCAAGAGTATCGCCTTCTCGCTGCTCGTTATGAGCCGGACAGGGCTATTTCCGCAATAACCAAGGAGGACATTCCTGTGCCTCCCGGCAGAAATTCAAAGTCACCTCCAACTTCAACGATGTCCAGCAACATGCGCTGCACCGTCGAAGCAATAGTGGCCTCACGAAAGGGTTCTCCTAAAGAACCCTCAACGATTCTGTGCCCATAAGCTCCCACAGAAAAGTCTCCACTTACTGGATTCACTCCACTATGTAGACCATTAACACCACGAACAAAAATACCATTCCGCACGTTATGAATTAATTCTTCTCTAGTCCTATCTCCAGGAAGAATTTGCATTGCATGCATGCCAACCCCTGGTCTTGACCTAACTACTCGGACCGCTGAGCCTGTTGAAATGACGCCAAGGCGCCGAGCTGTGTAGCTATTGTGCAAAAAAGTGTTCAAAGAACCACTCACTATTAGGTCATTTCTGCGTGCAGCAAGACCTTCTCCATCATAGTTTTCGGCTCCTAGAGATCGTTCGTCAGTTGGATCATCGAAAAGCGTCAAATCTGCTACAGCTATTGTCTCTCCCATTCGTTCAGCAAAAGGCGAGCGGCCCTTCGCCACCCGATCGCCTGTCAAAGATCCGGCGACCACTCCTAAAAAGGCGGCGGCCACTGATGGTTCAAAAATAACAGTGACGCGCTGGCTGGCCGGCTTTGTAGCCCCAAGTAAACTGGTGGCTCCATCCACCGCTTCTACTACGACTTTGTCGAGATCAAGATCTTCAAGTCGCCTGGCCATATCTCCGTAATACCCGATTTGTGTCTCGCCCGATTCCTCAGCTAATGGTTGAGCTCCAACGCTGCAGTTACCACCCTCTTCATGGATAGCGATGCCCGCAGTTGATACCAACGCAAATTCAGCCCAACTATCAGACCAGGTTGAAGCACGTACACCGGTAACTCGTTTGTCTCTAGCTAAGCAACGACGTTCCAAATCAATTGCTATCGCAATCTTCTCTTTCTCGGATATACCTATAACTGATCTATCAAATAAATCTAACCGCGGAGATTCTACGCCATCTGGCAGAGCAATAGCCTGATGGGGATCTTTCTCGGCAAAAGTCAGATTTTGCCGAGCTTCGTTTACGACTTCTGACACAATTTCCGGGTCTAACGAACCAGCTGAGGCAAATCCTTCACAACCATCGATGATAATTCGGATACCTACTCCCTGGCTTGATCCAGATTTTAGGGACTCAACTTCTCCACGGTACGCGTTAACGGTTGTCGATCGGCCGCGCGAAAGTGCTACCTCTATTTCTTCCCCGTCTTTTGCTGAATTTACAATTTCCCTCGCTATGTCTGGTAGCTCGCGTCTAGTCATGCTGCGGTTCCGCCAACCGTGAGCGCGCTGACTCGCAAAGTTGGCTGACCATCGCCAACCGGGACACCTTGTCCATCTTTTCCGCAAGTGCCAGGGCTTCCCATAGCAAAATCATTAGCGATGACGTCAATATTTTTTAAAACTTCGGGACCATTGCCAATCAGATTACCCTCTCGGAGGGGCTCAGTAATTTCACCATTTTCTATTAAATATGCCTCAGTCATTCCAAATACGAAATCACCAGTAGCCGTGTTTACTTGACCCCCTCCTAGTTGGGCAACATAAACACCGTGAGTTGTATCAGAAATAACGTCTGCTGGTTCAGTTTCCCCGTTTGTAACAAAGGTATTGGTCATACGCACCATCGGCAGGTGTTGGTAACTTTGTCGTCTGCCGTTTCCTGAAGGAACACGACCAGCATCTTTAGAGCGAAGGTGATCCCACATGTAATCGGTTAAAACACCATTCTCTATTAGCGTGTTACTTCGGGTAAATGCTCCTTCATCATCAATGCCAAGGGCTCCCCATTCCACGCCCATCGTCCCATCGTCAATCAGCGTTACAAGCGGAGAAGCCACCTGCTGCCCTATTCGGTCTTTAAACACAGAGGCACCTTTTTTGACTAAATCAGCTTCAAGCCCATGACCGCATGCCTCATGAAAAAGCACCCCTCCGCCGCCATTTTTGATAACCACAGGTAACTCACCGCTTGGTGCAGGACGCGCTCGAAGTTTTGTTATCGCTCTGTTTGCAGCTCGTTCTGCGAGCGCAGCTACATCATTTTCTTCGAATAGTTCATAGCCAACTGTGTACCCCACTGTTTCTCGACCCGTCTGGAGGCCTTGATCGCCAGTCGCTACGCAATTAACTGAAAAAAGAGTTCTTACTTGATCATCTGCCCGGAAGATCCCGGCAGTATTAGCTACTAGAATTCGCCGCCGTCCCTCGGAATATCCAACCGTGACTTGAGAGATCGAGCCGCCTGCTGAACGCGCTGCTTCATCTGCTCTGCGCAGGAGTGCCACTTTGGATTCTTTTGACACGAGATTTGGAAGCATTTTGACACGAGTGGAGGCAAGGCCGTCTCCGTTAAGAGCAACTGCCGTCGTCCTAGATGAACTAGTCGCGGCAGAAGCGGCTACTTCAGCAGCTTCTTTGAGCCCCTCAGAGCTTAGATCCGAAGTATGGGCAAAACCGGTAATTTCTCCGACCGTGACTCGGATACCCACGCCGCGATCCCTGCTAGAAGACATGGAGTCGACACGGCCCTCATCGAAGCTAGAGCTCGCACTCTGGCGATCTTCAGCGAACAATTCTGCCCACTCACCACCCTTTGCAAGGGCGACTCGTAAAGTTGTTTCGACTAGGGAGGGATCTAACAAAGGCTCAGGAGCTAAGTCTTCTGACATTGACTCTCTTTCTGCAGAATTTACTTAGATTACCCCGGATAATCGGTTGGAACCTCTTCTGTGGGTTCCAACTTTCCAAGAATGGGACTACAACAGCAGATAAGGCAACATTTTGCTAGCGTCTATGTTGTAGTTCAGCTCTATCGAGCTTTTAGTTATTTCTGGCCAACCTTCACCTTTCAAAATTTTCTTATGAGTTCCAAAAGCAAGCTCCGTTAATGAAACATCAGACAACTGAGGAAAATCACGCTCTGTCTTGGTGGAAGGAGCTTTTCTATATAGCTGGCTTTTATTTTGTGTATAGCCAGATACGAAATCAGTTTGGTTCAAACGGTTTGTTTGCAGCTACTTCTAGCACAGCCGCCAACAACGCTGAACTGGTAATAAAGTTTGAACGTGCTTTGGGCCTCTACTTTGAGGAAACCGTGCAGGCAACATTTATTAATTTCACTTGGTTTATGTGGGCTTCTAACGTTTTCTATGGGAGTCTCCATTTCATAGTTACGATCGGAGCAGGCATCTATCTTTACTGTAAATTTCCCTTTCGTTTTCGCCGCTATAGAAGCATGTTAGGGGCTACAACTGCAATAGCGCTAACCGGTTTCGCCTTATTTCCGCTGATGCCGCCCCGTCTCTTGTCAGCTGAAGCACCGTATGGAGCTAATTTAATCGGATACAAATTTGTTGATAGCCTTTCTGAGTTCGGAGGACTTTGGTCTTTCGACTCAGGCACTATGCAAGCAATTTCAAACCAATGGGCAGCAATGCCGAGTCTTCACCTCGCATGGGCCGCTTGGTGTGTCTACGCTTTGCACCCAATCCTTCGCCGCAAAATATCTCGCAGTTTCTTACTTCTTTACCCGCTACTCACTCTTTTTACTATAGTAGTTACCGGGAATCACTATTGGATAGATGGTATCGCCGGGTTAGTTGCACTTGCATTAGGAGCAATAATTGGCAACTGGTTGAATGGTTATTGGGGAAGACGCCGTCTAATAACTTCTCTCAAGCTCTAGGATCCTTATAGATAACTGTCCTTTTTTTAAATGTTTGACATAGCTTCAATGTCAGACATAAATAGTTTCTTTCCTCGTCTAGAATTTGGTGAAGCTGACCCATGCACCTCGAGAAAATTAAAAGTCCAGCTGATCTCAATCCACTAAATTATAAAGAACTCGTTGAGCTAGCTGCAGAGATGAGAGAATTTATAGTTCAAGCAGTGGCTAAGACAGGTGGCCATCTCGGTTCTAATCTAGGCGCTGTCGAATTGACGATAGCTCTTCATCGAATTTTCAAATCTCCACACGATGTAATCATTTGGGACACAGGGCATCAAACTTACGTTCACAAAATGATTACTGGCCGTCAGGCTGACTTTTCGCAGCTTAGGAAAAGAAACGGACTCTCCGGCTATCCGAGCTCTTCAGAATCTGAGCATGACTTCGTTGAGAATAGTCATGCCTCAACATCATTGAGTTGGGCCTCTGGTCTAGTTACCGGATTTGAACTAACCGGCCAAGAGTCTCGCCGAGCAATCGCTGTGGTCGGCGATGGCTCAATGACAGGAGGTATGGCTTTCGAAGCCCTAAATAACCTTGGTCATTATGGTCAAAAGGCCATCATCATTCTCAATGACAATGGGCGGTCCTACGCTCCGACTGTCAGTCGCCTCTCTACCGCAATGTCAAAGCTTCGTCAATCTCCTAACTACTGGAAAGGACGTCAAGCAGTCACAAGCATCCTTGACAAAATACCACTCGGAGGCGAAGTTAAACGAGGGCTCTCTGGCGCCGCAGCAGCAATGCGCGACATGTGGGAACCGCCAGCGTTCTTTGAAACTTTGGGAGTTCGCTATCTTGGTCCCATTGATGGCCACGACCTCGAAGAGTTAGAATCTGCGCTTCGTTCTGCTGCCGCATATGAAGACGGACCTATAGTCGTCCACGTCCTAACAGAAAAGGGAAGAGGATATGCGCCCGCAGAGGACGACGTTGAAAAGCATTTTCATGATATCGCTATATTTGATCCGGCTACTGGTAGCGAATCTGCAAAGCACAAAGGCGCGTCGTATACCAAGACTTTCACAAAAATCTTGTTGGAGTCAGCCGAAAATGATCCCAAGATAGTCGCTGTAACAGCAGCCATGCCAGGGTCTACAGGTCTTTTGCCATTTCAAAAACGTTTTCCTGATCGAATTTTTGACGTTGGTATAGCCGAACAGCATGCCTTAACTTCAGCAGCCGGCATGGCTAGAGCTGGCTTAAGACCAGTCGTGGCTATCTATTCGACATTTTTGGCAAGAGCTTTTGACCAGGCGCTGTACGATGTAGGTCTTCATCGTCTACCCGTTATTTTTTGTATTGATCGAGCTGGGATCACGGGAGCAGATGGCCCCTCACACCATGGGATATTCGATATTTCCATGTATGCCAGGATTCCTGGAATGACAATATTTGCACCCTCATCTATCCAAGAGCTCGAAATAATGTTTAGGGAAGCACTCAATATAACGACGGGCCCTGTTGCAATTCGTTGGCCAAAAGGAATTGCTCTGGAGTCTGACTCGGCCGGTGCTGGTCTCACCGCACGTTCAGTAGCTATAGGCAAACATGTGTGTCTTGTATCCGCTGGTAATATGTTGGCTCCATGCATGGAAGCTGCAACGATCCTTGCCGATGATGGCATTGAAGCGTCGATATGGGATGCACGTGTACTAAAGCCTATAGATCCAAAGCTAATAGCTAATGCACATGGGCATCCACTGGTCGTAACGGTAGAGGATGGCGTTCGAATTGGAGGCTTCGGCAGTCTCATGTCAGATGCCCTACAAAGAAGCCCTGGAGTGCCACCAAGGCTTCTTCAATTAGGTGTCTCCGATGCCTACATTGATCACGGAGGCGTAGATGAGATTCACGCAGAGCTAGGTCTCGACGGAACAGGCATAGCTTCAACTGTTCGCAATGCACTACAATTTTAGCTATAGCTTCCTAGATATCAAGAGGCGTTAACACAGAAACCGCCCGGCTAGTCTTCCTAGCGAAGTACGCCAGACAGCTACTACGTCACGTTAAAATATTTGGCGAAAGTAGTCCTAGCTTTCAAGCATTTACCCCAGTTGTGACCCGACAACAGACACAAATGAGACACATGCTCCTGGCTGACCACCGAGATTGTGCGTTAACCCAAGAGTCTTATCTGAATCAATTTGCCGTTCGGGTGGTGCTTCTCCGCGCAGCTGCAGCCAACATTCGAACAGCATTCTTAGGCCCGAAGCGCCAATTGGATGCCCAAAGCTCTTCAGCCCTCCATCTGGATTGACGGGTAAATCACCATCAAGGTCAAACGTCCCGTTAAGTGCTTCTTTCCATCCAGTGCCTTCGGACGCAAACCCCAGATCTTCCATAAGAACTAACTCTGTCGGTGTAAAGCAATCGTGTACTTCTGCCATAGCTATTTCGCTACGGGGATCTACAATTCCTGCCTGCTTGTATGCTTCCTCAGCAGATGCTCGAACTTCTCTGAAGGTCGTGTAGTCATAAGTGCTATCCAAAGCTCCCGTTGCAGGCCCTGATGAAAAACTCAATGCTTTTACGTACAACGGTTTGTCGGTGTACTTGTGAGCATCTTCGGCCCGCACAATAATCGCAGCAGCCGATCCATCTGAAACGCCTGAGCAATCAAATATTCCTAGAGGGCCAGCGATTAATGGTGACCCAGAAATTGTTTCTTTTGCAACTTCTTTGCGGAACTGTGCTCTCGGATTCAAAGCACCATTTTTGTGATTTTTCCAGGCGATTCGCGTTAGCACTTCTTTCATGGTGTCTTCGTCAAGCCCATGTTTCTTCGCATAAGCAGGGGCTAAGAGACTAAACGTCGCAGGAGCGGTAATAGTTGAACTGGTTCCATCGCTCGGTGGAGCCGACCCTGTAAGACCCGAGTATCCGCTGTCTTTAAGTTTTTCAACTCCGATAGCCATAACTGTGTCATAGGCACCCGATGCAACGGCATAGCAGGCATTTCGAAATGCTTCAGAGCCTGTCGCACACATATTTTCGAGACGGGTTACAGGCTTGTAATCGATTTGTAATGGTTTAGACAGAGTTAGTCCGGAAACACCGGATGCCATTGTTCCTAACCAGAACGCGTCTATATCATCCTGCACAACGCCAGCTGATTCATATGCTTCGTGAGCAGCATCGACAAGCATGTCGTCGACGCTTTTATCCCAGTGTTCACCGAAATTGGTGCAACCCATTCCGATAATGGCAACCTGGTCTTTAATTCCATGTGAGGCCATGTCATTTATCCCCTGTGTTTGCCGCTATTAAGCGGACTTGTAACGTTCCACTCATGAGCTGAGTGGGCGAGCTTTCCAAAAGTAATTATGAATTCCTTCGGCTGTGAATAGCCTTCTAAAAGTCATTTCAACGCGACCACCTATCTCAACCGCTGCCGGATCTACATCCGTCATCTCAGCCTGAAATCTGCCTCCGCCATCGTAGTCAATGACAACAGCGACGACCGGCGGTGACAGCGAGTACGCAAGGCGGTCTATTGTAAAGGTGGCAATCGTTGCCGGAATGTCAGCCATTCGTATTCGTTCCATGTCATCGACAGAGCCACCAGACATTGAAACCCTCATCGGAGGCAAGTGAATTGCTCCAGACGAGCGGTCTCGAGAGCCTACGAAAGCATATTTCCAGTCCTGCGAGCGAAAAGCTGGTGGAGCGCCGGGCCGGTCTGGGTCAGGTCTCCTAGGCGGTTCACGATCTAGAAACCCTCTCCAGGTCAGATAAAGATTGTAATCCAGTGAGCTATTTCCTCCGGCTATCTGTGATTCCACTGTCTTAAACCGATTGTAATTATTGATAGCTTCTGTTGTTTCCAAGATCTGCACGGTTGCGCCATCAGCTAGATGTACAACCATAATTTTTTCACCAGCAGCAGCGGTATCTAACGCGGAAGCAAGCAAAAGCCCAAGATGAGCAGTGCCGGTGTTGCCTACGACGGATTCAAGCCCATTAACAAGTTTGTCTCCAGCTACACGAGAAAGGCTATTCACTGCCCGGGTATGAAGCCCTACAACAATCACTTTGTCTAGATCTTCTAATCCAACATTTGCAGCTTTTAGCGCTCGTTCGATGGCCTCATTACCTAACTCTAAATACGCTTGTTCGCCGAATCGTTCTTCCCAAATACGACTGAAAGAATCACCGGGCTGACGGTAACGATCAAGAAATTCACCGGTCGCCGATGCGCTACCGAGTGAGCGGGCTATTACCGGGGAATCATCTTCATCTCCGAACAAAAAAGCAACTGCGGCGTCTCCGCCATTCGATTCGTCAGCACTTGTCGGCTTTCCAGTCCGAAGGTCGGAGAGAATGGCCATAGCGATTCCTTCGCTACCTCTAGCGCCTCGCATCGCTGCTTCGGCAGATCGAGCAGAACCTCCGGTGTCGACCGCCCATGTTTCTTGAGGCAGGTCAAGAGCCGCTTGGATTGCAGTGGCGTTTGTTTTATCTAGATAAGCTGGGTTAGCTGTCGCAAACAAAATCGACGTTGGCGCGACCTGGGCATTTCGCAAAGCATTTCTGGCAGCCTCGACACCCATGGTCGTTGTGTCTTCATCAAAGCTAGCAACAGAGCGTTCGCCGCGTCCTCCGCCAGCACCCATTGCTGCAGCTATTTTCGAACGGTCTAAACGGTAGTAAGGAACATATGCCCCGTAGCCGATAATGCCTCTCACAGATCCCCCATGCTTGAATACCCTCCGAGTTTAGTCTCAGATATTTGCCATCTGCTATTCATAAAGCACAAAGAATGAAATTCTGACTTACGCATCTGCAAAATATGGGCTCTCGCCTGAAGCATGATCTGTGATATCTAGAACATGCTCAACTCCGTCCACTAACTCCACGAGTGTTTTCTCGATACCAGCGGTAACAGTCGAATTGGCCATTCCGCAGCCCTGGCATCCCCCGCCCAGCTTTACTAGCACGGTAGTTCCTTCTACTCGCACTAACTCTGCAAATCCACCATGCGCAGCGATTGAAGGGTTAATTCGCTTTACCAAAACTTCTTGGATTTGTTCTTCCTTGGTCCCAGAGAGGTCCAAGACGGAATTAGGTCCTAAATCTGGACGGTTCGGATTTCTCAAAACTAGACCCGCCTGATGTCCATTCGTCGGTAGGTCGAGAGTAGCGCCCTCAAGCTTGGATATGTCTTGTTCAGGGACCAGAACCGTAAGCCCAGAACCTACGTGTGAAGGGACATCGCCTTGATCCGCTTCACTTAAAAGCTCAAAAGCTAAGTCGTAGGTGTAATCGACACCTTGTACCCCTGTTACTTCGATACGCAGGGCAAGTTGATCTGCGTCTTGTTCGCCTGCACGCAACTCAATTACTTTTTCAAGTGCAGTCTCAGTTACGGTAATGGCATTACGTTCCGACATAGTCTTACTCTATCTAACCGAAGCCCCAGGTGCCCACGAATCTTACGTAGGTACTTGTGCAACATCAGCATGGTGGAGCTCTGAGTATCCAGGTAGCGTGACAGATTAAGAAATATTATGTCGCTTCCTATGGAGATCTTATGAGTTTTCGCGCCGTTATGCTTTCGGAAAAAGACCGACAAGTAGCTAGTTCAATAGTTGACCTTGAGGATGCTGATCTTCCTCAAGGCGATGTCTTAGTATCAGTGGACTACAGCACACTTAACTACAAAGACGGCATGGTTCTTAGTGGAATCGGACGACTAGTTCGTAACTATCCCCATGTCCCTGGAATCGATTTTTCTGGCGTTGTCGAGGCCTCGCATGACACTCGCTTTAAATCTGGAGATCGTGTCGTTCTGACGGGTTGGAAAGTCGGTGAAGTTCACTGGGGCGGCTTCGCTGAAAAAGCAAGAGTAAATGCGGACTGGCTGGTAAAGCTGCCAAAGAGTCTTTCAAACCTAGATGCTATGGCGGTTGGGACAGCCGGCCTCACATCAATGTTGGCTATGCAGGCCCTCGAAGATCATGGCATCAAAGAAGGCCCAGTCCTCGTCACAGGAGCAGCTGGTGGAGTTGGAAGCGTTGCTACCCATCTTCTTGCTAGCGCGGGCTATGAGGTCGCTGCTTCTACCGGCAGACCAGAAACAGAGACATACCTGAGATCTCTGGGGGCAACGAGCATCATTCAGAGAAGTGAACTAGCAGAACAACCTACCGGTCCTTTAGCGAGTGAAAGATGGGGCGGCTGCATCGATGCAGTCGGAGATGTTACTTTGGCGCACGCTCTGACTGAAATGCAGTACGGATCTAGTATCGCAGCTTGCGGGTTGGCTGGCGGCAACGCTCTGAACACCACTGTCATTCCTTTTCTGCTCAGAGCGGTGAACCTACTCGGAATAGATTCAGTAGTAGCTCCATTCGATTCGCGAGTGCGAGCGTGGGCTCGCCTTGACGAGCTACTTGATCGCGATACCTTAAAGTCCATGACGACTATAGTAAGCCTATTGGATGCTTCAATGATGGGACCTCAAATCATTCAAGGGCAGGTGCAAGGTCGAGTCGTTGTTGATGTAAAGGCCTAGTCATTATCTGGGTCAAACTAGTAATTTCTATGCTCTTCGTAACATCGGAAGATGCAATATGCCATCTTCCAAGTAGTCCGCACCTGACCTTACGAACCCATACTTGCCATACCATTTTTCTAAGTGGGCTTGTGCAGACAGCGTCCAGGGTCCAACGCTGCCATCTAATACTTTATTAATCAACTTGCCCGCCATGCCTTTAGACCTTGAATCTTGTCGTGTAACGACCCGGCCAATTCGTCGAGTTGCACCCTCATCGAGAACACGCAGACATGAAACTAGACCCTCAGAGTCATCGATCCAATAGTGCATGGCGCTCTGGTCTAGATAATCTAAGTCTTGATAGGCGCAATTCTGTTCAACGACAAAAATACTCACTCTGAGAGCCAATATTTCGTACAACTTTGACGGGTTAAGATCATCAAAGACCGCTACGCGAATTTCCCTAGCTCCTTCATTCACAACAAGGAAGCCAAGGTCGAGAAGCCCGCCATAAACATCGCAAACACAACTACAACAGAGGTCCAGTATACGATTGGTTTTCGCTTTCTCAGTGAAAGAATTTCTCCGCTGCGGTCATAATAATTACGGGCCATATATCAAGGATACCTGCTTGTGCCATGGTGTCTCTAGCTGTCTAGCTCTTCAGATAACAGCAGCCACTCTTCTTCCCTAGATCTAAGCGCAGCGTCAACATCGGCGTATTTCTTGGCCGACTCTGCTAGCCGACTGAAATCGTTTCTTTCTTTATTCATCTCACTCTGAATAGTCTCTTGCTCCACAGTCAATTCGGCAATTTCTTTGTCAATTTTTGTAATTAAACGCTCCAGCGTCGAAGCAGATCTACGGTTAGTGGCCTTTCGTTTAGTCTTTCGATCTTTCTCATTTAATACTTTCTTTGTTGCTACCGCGTTCTCCCACACGGCTTCCCCGGCACCCAAAACGCGAAGACCGCCATCATTTATCGCTACTACGTGGTCAATAGTTCGCTCAAGAAACACTCGATCATGCGTGACCACGACCAAAGCACCTTTAAAGTTATCCAACCAATCTTCTAACGCTCGTAACGTATCCAAATCTAAATCGTTTGTAGGCTCGTCAAGAAGAAGGACATTCGGTTCACCCACTAACAATGCCAACAGTTGCAGTCGACGCTGCTCACCACCAGAAAGACTCTCTACTTTCGCTCGGTGAGTCGCCGGTTCAAACCAAAATCTTCCCAAAAGCGCTATCTGGCTATGGTTCAACCGACTTCCTCTACCAGCAATCACCTCTTCTACCGTTAAATCGCTGTCTAGCGAATCTCCTTTTTGGTCGAAATACCCGACCTCTATCGTCGAGCCACGCTCCACTTCCCCCTTTAAAGGTTCCCGTCTCCCTGCAAGAATATCTAGGAACGTTGACTTGCCTGAACCATTTGGTCCTACCACTCCAAGGCGAGCATTCGGTTCGAGGCTCATGCTGACATTTGCGAACAAGGGCACCTCATCATCATGCCCACCACTCACATTCTCAAGCTCTATTACTTTTCGCCCAAGCCGACTCTGTTTATACTCCCCTAGCGCTAACGAATTCTCTCGGTCATCATTTTTTTCTGGGCGTGTAAGCGTTCTGTGAGCCACGGCTAACCGGGCTTTAGGTTTTCGCCTACGCGCTTTCGCTCCTCGTCGCAACCAGACAAGTTCTTGACGAGCCAAAGTAAGTCTTGCTGACTCATGTTTTGCTAATGCCTCCTCTCGTTCAGCTCGAGCGTGCAGGTAATTTTGATAGCCGCCTTCGACAATTAAGGTCCAGTCTTTAGAAAGAGCTACGGTGCGAGTGGCAACTCGATCTAGAAGATGGCGATCGTGGGTAACTAAAATTATTCCTCCTCGAAAGTCCAACATTTTACGTTCCAAAAAATCAATGCCTTCTATATCCAGGTGATTCGTTGGCTCATCCAAGATTAGCAACTCAGCATCATCGTCTAAAAGTGTTATTGCCAGCGCCACACGTTTTGCTTGCCCACCCGACAACGTTGTAACTTTTCTATCCGCAATTGCAGCCAATCCAAGTCGGTCTACAGCGGCATCTGCTTGCCAGCTATGTCCCACTGCATCTTGAACTGTTACGTTTCCAATATCGGGACGCTGCCAAAGGCAAGACGTTTGCAAGCCACGCTGTCTCCTGATAGTTCCGCTATCGGCTGTCTCTAATCCAGCAATGATTCTTAGAAGAGTAGATTTCCCTGAGCCGTTGATTCCAAGGACACCAATTCTTTCACCATTCTTAATGGTAAAGGAAAGGTCTCTAAATAGTGGCTTGCTCGGCCAAGCCATACCCAAAGATTCAATGTCAAGGAGAGTCATATAGAACAATCGATTGGAGGTATCAGAAGCTAGAAAAAACGAGCTTTAATCAGTTAACAAAAACCAACTTAACGTTTTGTCCACATCTTCCACCCGGACTTCGACTTTCCGCTGACCCGAATCATCAATAGTTTTTGCGTTGCAATAAAATGTGCCGCCTACGAGCGCAACTATGTACTCTTCGTCTCCGCAGTCAGTTACAACATCAAAACCCACGTCGATCCTAATCTGATCGCTCAAAGCGGCTTCGGTCCTTATGACCTGCAAAGCAACATGTTTTAGCTTGTGTTCATACCTGCCCTGTGCGTCCAGCATTCGAACCTGGATCTCAAAATAATTACCTTGGACTTCAGTTTGACAGGCAAAAACGGACTCAGGGCTCTTTGACACATCCTTGGGGCAGTCGACAGTACCAATCCTTACAGGCGCCAGATCGCTGCCGACCATCTCTTGTAGTTCGCGTTCCATCGTGGTTTGATCGGAGCCTCCGCTGCAGGCGCTAGCAAGAAGTAAAACAACCACCACAGCGGTCAGCGGAGTTTTAAAATAGCAAAGTTTCAAGATGCGGGTCATTTCAGTCCCGACAATAGCAAGGGACAGGCCATCGAGGCCACGGGCAAATCCATAAACTATTTTATTTATTTATTTCTCAAATAAATGGGCGTTCTTGATACCTTCCAAAAACCTCAGCTAATGAGTGCATAATCTCGCCTACAGTCGCCATCGACTTCGCGCTATCAATTAAGAATGGCATTAGATTTGCATCAGTTTCAGCTGCACGAGCTAGGGATATCAACGATCTATCTACAGCCATTTGGTTACGATCCGCTTTTACTTGGTGAAGGCTTTTGATTTGTTTGATTTCGTCCTCACGACTAATTTTCAGCAAATCAATTTGGTCTTCGTCGTTTCCTTCCGTAAATTCGTTAACGCCCACGACGACTCTTCGTCCTGAGTTTATTTTCTTTTCAAAGTCATACGCGGCATCGGCAATATTGCCTTGATACCAACCTTCGTCTATCAGCCTAAAAGCGCCCTCGAGCATTGATCCGTCACCGTTCGAGTCAATGTGGGCGAACATCTGTTCGGCTTCCGCTTCGAGTTTGTCTGTCAAAGCCTCCACGAACCAGCTACCCCCCAGTGGATCAACGACATTGGTCGCCCCGGTCTCGTAGGCAATCACTTGTTGGGTGCGAAGTGCTATTCGAGCAGCTTTCTCGGTTGGAAGAGCCAGCGCTTCATCCATCGAATTTGTGTGCAGGCTCTGCGTACCCCCAAGGACCCCAGCTAACCCTTCAATAGCGGTCCTAGCAATATTAACTTCTGGCTGTTGGGCTGTTAATGACACTCCTGCAGTTTGTGTGTGGAAACGCATCATCATCGATTTTGGATCTTTAGCTCCGTACCGTTTCTTTAACCACTTTGCCCAGATACGACGAGCAGCTCGATACTTGGCTATCTCTTCAAAGAAATCAATGTGTGCATTAAAAAAGAAGCTCAGTCGCGGAGCAAATTCGTCAACATCTAGTCCTCTTTCTACCGCAGCTTCAATATAAGCAAAACCATTCGCCAAGGTAAACGCTAGTTCCTGAGCAGCTGTTGATCCAGCTTCACGAATGTGGTACCCGCTAATCGAAACTGAGTTCCAATTAGGCATTTCGTTTGAAGCAAACTCAATTGTGTCTGCTACCAATCGCATTGAGGGCCGGGGGGGAAAAACCCATTCTTTCTGGGCTTGATACTCCTTTAGAATATCATTTTGAAGCGTTCCGCCAAGTTTCTCTCGTCCTACGCCCTGATTCTCTGCATTCGCAACAAACATCGCCCAAACGGCAGCGGCAGGAGCGTTAATAGTCATTGATGTAGTAGTAGCCGAGAGGTCAATTCCGTTATACAAAACGTCCATATCGGCCAAAGTGTCAACAGCCACTCCGCATCGACCTACTTCGCCAATTGACAACACGTCATCGCTATCGAGTCCCATCAGCGTTGGCATGTCAAATGCGGTCGAAAGCCCGCCGCCTCCTGCTGCTAAAATTTCTTTGAAACGTTGATTCGTGCTTTCTGGAGTACCAAAACCAGCAAACATTCGCATCGTCCACAACCGGCCGCGATACCCGCTCGGGTGCACACCACGAGTATACGGATACTGGCCGGGCCAGCCGACGGTTTCGCTAACATCATCATTAACAGGGGCATATAGCGGGTCAAGCGGAACGCCACTCATTGTCTCGTAGTCCACGTCGCGAACTCGACCAGAATTAAATTCTTCTTGCCACTGCTCTCGTGTCATTTCAAACTCTCCTATTGCAACGATCCAATAACTCTAGTCGCTTCTAATGTTTACCATCGCATTTGGCTTATCGGACCCTGACCAAATCCAAGTTCCCACTCGGCACCACGAGAAATTGCATGAGTTGTGAACTCATGAGCCAAAAAAATTGCATCTAGAACAGATGAGCCTTTCGCCAGCTCGGCAGCGACCACAGCTGAAAGCGTATCGCCCGAACCGCGAACATTAGTAGTTTTGATTTTTGGTCGTTCTAACATCGTAGTCTTTCCAGCACAAACCGCAACGTCTACAGCGGCCGTTCCGCTTCTCCTTCCCCCAGTGATTACGACAGCCTCCGGACCCGCGTCTATTAGCTCGTAGGCCGCCTCCTCTATAGCAGTTAAATCATCTCCAAGCACACGCCCTAGCAATCTGCCAGCCTCCAGATGGTTAGGCGTTATTACTTTCGCCTTGGGCAGTAATAACTCGCTGATGAGCATCTCAGTTTTGGCTTCATAGAGCCCATCTCCATGCATATTGACAAGAACGGGATCCATCACCAACAATGGTAATTTCCCCTCCCCAGCGAGAGTTGCGATAGCCCTAACATTCAATTCTGTATACAAGAATCCAGTTTTCGTCGCCCGAACCGAAAAGTCCGCTAGCACTGCTTCTATTTGAGCGAGAACAATTTCCGGCGGCATAGCTAACGCTGACTTGAACTCATAAGTATTTTGTGCCGAAACAACCGTCAGCGCACAAACCCCATGGACCCCACATGCGGCAAAGGTACGAAGGTCAGCCTGCAAACCAGCCCCTCCTGCAGAATCAGATCCAGAGATAGTTAGCACAACAGCGGGGGACTCAGTCAAAGTTTCCTCATAATTATTCTGCCGGTTAGGAGGCTAATTCCCACTGCCACGACATGGGGACTAAATTAGCTGTATGCCTATTAGCATCGGTATCATAGCGAACCCAGTGTCAGGACGCGACGTTAGACGCGTCGCAGCTCGAGGCGGAGTTTCTACTGCGGAAGACAAACGTAACCGAATCTCTAGAGCGGTCATCGGCGCTGTAACTGCTGGAGCTAACCACATTGTCGCTATGCAGGAACCGTTTAACATAGCTACGGGTGCTCTAGCGGATCTCAATGTAGATGCAGAACTCGAAATTCTTGATGTTGGAGCAAACGTAAGCCCATTAGATACAGCAAAAGCTGCTCAAGCGATGCGTAATCGCGGGGTACAAGTGGTCATTACATTGGGCGGGGACGGCACGAACAGAACCATTGCTAAAATTTGGCCTGATGTAACACTGGTTCCGATGTCTACAGGAACAAACAACGTGTTCCCCAGTCTCGTAGAACCTACCGTGGCTGGCGCCGCCGCTGGTTTAGTAGCGTCTGGGATTGCTGATCTTGAAGCCGTTGCTCCGAGATCCAAAATGATTCATGTCCAACTAGCTGAGAGCAGATCCGATATCGCCCTTATAGATGCCGTGACTTTGGTAGATGACTTTGCAGGAAACAAGATGCCAGTAAAACCATTAAGTCTAAGGCAGCTTGTCGTATCACAAGCTAGGCCTGACACAATCGGAGTTTCTTCGATAGTCGGTTTGATTGAACGATGCGAAACCAAAGATGACTTTGCTCTTATTGCGACTTGTGGCCCTGGCGGAAAATTAATTAAGGCTCCGGTAGCGCCCGGCCTGTATCAGAGCGTTCCAGTTTTAGGTGTTCAAAGGGTGGACCTATCTGAGCCTGTCTCCTTACTTAAAGACACGGTTCTGGCTTTTGATGGTGATCGAGAGCATTTGATTGGTCCTACAGACCATGTGACTGCAAGAGTCGAACGAGATGGTCCTCGAGTCGTGAATGTTTCCGCAGCTTTGACCCAAGGCGCCGAACGAGGAGCGTTTAACTAATCGCAGAAAGTGTGCAGCAAAGTGAATTTTGATACTTCAACTTTCTCACCATTAGCTAGATCCTAATACCTCTGCCTCGAACAACGGATTAGCATCTAAGGATCTCATTTCTGATGGTAATTGATCGCGCGCTTCCTGGTGAAATTCACGATCTGAGTCGAGGGAATACGGGTAAACTTTTATTCCACTGCGAATCAAGGGAACATGCAGCGATCTAGCATCTGCCGGACCGGGATGATTGTCCTCTACTAATACTTCCTTAAACGCTACTCCTTTTTGCAAAACTCTATAAGGACGAACCACTCCGCCTCTGGTTGCTTTACCTTCAGAGGATTTAGCGACTGGTACTACCGGTTCATAGGTTCCAGAGAGTCGGGCTACAGCTACTAATTTATAAACCATGCCAGCCGTTGCATGTCCAGAGCCAACTACAAGTTGTGTTCCAACTCCGTATCCGTCTATTGGCTTATTCAAAAGATCTGCGATTCGGTATTCGTCTAGATCACCAGAAACTACGATCCGAGTAGCTTCGGCACCGCCTTCATCGAGTCTTTCTCGCGCTCGCAGTGCCTCATGGGCCAGGTCGCCTGAATCAATACGAATAGCACCTGGAACTCCTCCAAGACGTTTTGCGGCCGCTAAGGCTCGATCGATTCCGGTTTCAATTTCGTAGGTATCGACTAGCAGAGTCGTGTCAAGACCATGAGCTCTTATCTGAGCTTCAAAAGCTTCTTCTTCGTCAAGGTGCGCCAAAATAAATGCGTGCGCCGAAGTTCCAGCAGTTGGAATGCCGTACCTGATGCCAGCTTCCATATTTGAGGTAGTGTCAAACCCAACTAGCCATGCGGCTCTAGCTGCTGCAACAGCAGCTTGCTCGTGAGTCCTTCGTCCCCCCATCTCAATTAGATGCCTTCCATCTGCCACATCATGCATACGAGCAGCAGCTGAAGCGACAGCACAATCATGATTGAGTACCGAGAGAACGAGCGTCTCTAAAAGCAAACCAGCTCCGAATTGACAGTCAACTCTTAGCACAGGGCTTCCAGGCACGTATAGATCACCCTCTCTATAGCTCCACACATCACCCTCGAACCGAAAGTTCTCAACGTGCGAGAGGAGTTCATCACTAAATCTGCCTAATCCCGCTAAGTACTCGAGTTGCTCGCCTGAGAAAGTAAAATCAGCTAGTAAGTCAGCGAGGCGATTTGGTCCGGAAACGACTCCATAGCCACGACCTGGCGGCAGTCTTCTGGCGAAAACTTCAAAAGTGGCTCGTCGTTGCGCGACCTTCGAGCCAAGAGCGGCATCTAACATTGTTAATTCGTAAAGATCCGTTAGGAGGGCTGTACCCATATTCCAATAATGGATCACCTTTGCTCTTAAAGGCTAATTAATTTCGATCTTCCTACACTGAATTTGTTTTCGAGTGTTATCTCAACATGCTTTTTGAACAGAATAATCTACTACTTCTTGCATTGAAGTTAGGGTCAGTTAGTTTTCAACTTTGGTAATCAAAAATTAGGTTATTTGGCCCAAAACCCCCACAATTGCTTTATGGTAATTAAGGTTTCATCGAGAACAGATATTTCTCCCTTCCATGTGATGGAAGTCATGCGAGCAGCCGCAGATCGCGAAGCACAGGGAGAGAGAGTTCTGCATCTTGAAGTGGGACAGCCTTCATCTCCTGCTCCTATGAAGGCGCGATTAGCAGCAATCCAAGCGATAGAGAATGACGTACTCGGCTACACTTCGGCTGTTGGGATTAGAGAACTAAGGGAGCGCATAAGCGAGCATTATTTAGCTTGGTACAAAACGGACATAGACCCTGACCGCGTAATTTTGACTATGGGAGCAAGCGGAGCATTCACCTTGGCGTTTCTCGCCTGCTTCGAGGTGGGAGATCGAGTGGTGGTTCCCTCCCCCGGTTATCCATGCTACCGAAATACACTCAAAGCTTTAGGGATAGAGGTTGTAGACCTTCAGGTGGGACCAGAAACAAGGTTCCAACCATCTTCATCTATGTTAGACAACTTGGGTCCCATCGACGGCCTGGTAATAGCTAGTCCATCTAATCCAACTGGAACAATGCTTCTACCCCAAGAGCTTCGATCGCTAATTAGTTGGTGTGAGAGCCACGAGGTAAGGCTGATTTCCGATGAAATCTACCATGGCATTACTTTTGGTTTATCCGCAGGTAGCGCTATTAGCCACTGGGATCAAGCTGTCGTCGTCAACAGCTTTTCAAAATACTTTTCAATGACTGGATGGCGTCTCGGTTGGCTCATACTTCCAGAGAATCTTATTTCCCCAGTTGAGAGACTTGCGCAAAATGCCTATATCGCTGCACCCAGCATTTCCCAATATGCGGCGCTTGGAGCATTCAACAATCTCGATGAGCTCGAAAATAATATTGCTAACTACGCTAGAAATAGGCAGATGCTTCTCGAAGGGTTGCCTCTGCTAGGGATAACTAAGCTTGCTCCAGCTGATGGAGCTTTTTACATATATGCAGATGTCTCTGCCTTCACCAGCGATAGCCAAGAGCTTGCTGCTTCCTGGCTCAAAGACTTCAACATCGCTACCACCCCTGGAATCGACTTTGACTTGCAAAATGGACATAAATATATCCGTTTTTCTTTCGCCGGTTCCAGCGAAGATATCGAGGAAACCTTAGAGAGGCTAAACACGTGGGCACAACAAGACTAATCCTAGAGAAGTTGTCTACTTAGTCTCTAGTTGCTATCTAATTCGGAATTACATTCATTTTCGGTTGGAACATATTATTTGTTATTTTCTCGATTCCAAGCCCTTTCATGTCCGCAGAGCAGTTCTGCATGTGTCGAACTCGCATCGAAATTTCACTACAGAAAGTAATGCAACGAGGGCATTCAAATTCAAGAAGTTCGGTTATTTTCACAGACCCAAGTCCTACTACTGGATGGCCTCAAATAAAGTAGCGAAATCACCTGATCCTAAGTAACGCTTTTCAAAGAGTCGCCGCACAACTGTCTTGTGAATACTATCTATCGGGGCCATTCTTAACTAGCACACGTCTAGTTATGCAAAGGACTGCTCGGTATTTGTTTAGATCGCAGAAGTGTGTTTCACAAAAATATGTCCGCTCAGCACCGCCCTTAAATCAACACGTTAAAGCCGGCGGTCATCTTTTCGATTTTCTCGCCAACTTTTGCCCGATTCAACATCAATGTCGTGTGGTAAACCAAGTACCCGTTCAGCAATAATATTTCGCTGGACTTCAGACGTTCCACCACCGATAGTCAAAGCGGGAGAGAAAAGAAAACCACCATGCCAATTGTTCCAACCCTCTACAGCACTTTGTCCTACAGGAAATTCTGGTGACTGGCCAAGCGGACCCGCGTTTGTTAGAACCCCATGGGTTCCGGCTAAATCCTTTGCCAAACCCATAATGTTCTTTCCATGATCATCAGCCAAAGCCTTACGGACCGAAGCTTCTGGACCCGGTTGCCGTCCCTTTAGGCGAGCACTCAGCGTGCGAAGTCTAATCAGCCGAAGTATTTCGCCTTCTATGTACAATCGTGACGTCTTGTCTCTTTGAATTTTATCTTCAATTCCACCCGCATTTTTGATTACTCCAATGAGATCATTAGCGCTCGGCCCGCTGCCCCATAAAGCGCCTTCGCCGGAAAGGGAAACTCTCTCGTTTCCCAAGGTCACTTTTGCCAGCCGCCAACCGTCGTTCTCTTCTCCGATCCGGTTCTCTAGCGGCAGCTCCATTTCCGTAAAATATGTTTGGTTAAACGAGTAGGCAGTAGTCATGTCAACGATTGGTTGTAGTTCGAGACCCGGAGCATCCATCGGGCAGATGAAATAGGAAACTCCACGATGCTTCGCTACGTCTACGTCAGTTCGAGCAATTAGAATGCCAAACTTACTTTTGTGAGCACCCGATGACCAGATTTTGGAACCATTCACAATGTATCTATCCCCATCGCGAATGGCTCTCGTTCCCAAATTAGCTAGGTCCGACCCGCTATCCGGTTCACTAAATAACTGACACCAAATCTCCTCTCCCGTCAGAATTGGCCACAAATAACGTTCTTGCTGTTCTACAGTTCCGCCATACAAAATAGTGGGTCCAGCCCAGCCCAACCCGATACCACCTGCCGCACGCCTTACACCTGCAACAGCAAGCTCTTCATCAATAATCAATTGGTGGATCGGGTCTGCGCCGAGGCCGTAAGGTTTAGGCCAGTGTGGCGCCACGTAACCAGCTCGCGCTAGTTGCTCTTGAGTTGGTCTATCGCCGTGAGACCCTAGCCACTCTCGTATTTCTAATCTGCGAGTATCGCTGCTATCTGGCCAGTCGAAGTCCATGCCTTGACAATACGATAATATTCAATATTTGGAGCATAATTTGGTTTAAGAAAAACAATGCCCCGGTTTCAGATACGAAACCAGGGCATTAGATTGTCACACGATAATTTTCCATTGTCATCAGTTGCCCTGAAACGATCAGGACTAATGATCCAATTCGATATGTGAGGACCGGCACATACAGCATCGAGTTCAGTGGTCCGGGTTAGAGTCGCTACCTAGATCTATTCAATGAGAATAGATTTGAAGCTTCCTCCTAATTGGCAGGCCGCCTCAGCGCCCGACCACCTCCAGAGTCCTACTTTGTTTAGCCATTGGTATGGACCACCTCCTCTCTCTGCGTTGCTTAGATCTTGACACAAATAAAACTAGAAATCAGAACAATCATCATTAACTCATATTCGCGAAGGGCGACCTGACGGCCTCCGCAACTGCTTGAGCCGCAAGGTGTGAAACCAAATCCACTGAAGCTTCAACTTGTTGGGTAGCTAAAACAAAGAGAGCGTCTCCATCGACCGAAGTGTGAGGAGGGTCAATACTTCTCGCAATACCAGTGTGAGCCATATCACTTACCCTGCATGCCTCCGGCTTACTTAGAATTGCATTGGTCACAACGCAACCGATAGTCGTATTGGTTCGTTCTTCCCCACTCTCCATGGCATTAATTTCGGCGAGCGAAGCGTAGGGGTACCGCAAGGCTTCACTTCCGGCATTAGACCCAGCAAGAATCGATCCATCGGAATCAACAACGTCTCCGAAAGCATTTACCGCTACGACTACTCCTACGGTAACTTCACCCCACTTTACTACTGCGACACCTTGCCCTCCAGGTGATGCGAATTCTCGACCACAAGCTTTACCAACGGTGCAACCTCGCCCTACTCCATTTAGGCCGACCGGCGGGTCGTCTTCGCTCGCTGCATCGCAAGCCAGACGTCCCGCTTGAGGTCCCGGTCGCTTTGCATCATTGGAGGTCAAGTCATATACGACCGCCGCGCCAACTACCGGCACTATTCCTGCTTGAAGCTTCAGACCGCGTCCGTGTTCGACGCACCAATCAGTAACTCCATCGGCGGCAGCGAGTCCAAATACGCTGTTTCCGCAAAGCACGACACCGTGGCACTCGACGCCGCTGGCAGACGGACCCAATGCTGCAGCTTCTCTTGTACCCGGAGCGCCGCCTCTAACTGCGATAGCACCCAAAGAGCCCGGCGGGGGCAAAACCACTGTTACGCCAGTCGCTACTTCATCATCTGTCCAACAACCTACGAGAACGCCATTAATACCAAGAGCCATAACTAAGAACCCTATTCCTATTACACAAGATGGAGACGACACATCACACCCAATAAGATCAATTAACTAGTTAGGAACGCTTATGCCAGAGGGCCATACAATCCACCGGTTATCTCGAGATTTGAAGCAAGACCTTAAAAATATTTTCGTGGCTGCCAGCTCACCACAGGGCAGATTCGCAGAAGGAGCGCGTCTAATCGATGGGAAAGAGCTCATCCGGAGTGAAGCCTGGGGAAAGCACCTTTTCCTGAGTTTCGGCCATCAACAATCTGTAGCTGCACTCGTCCATATTCATCTTGGACTAATTGGTAAATTTCGGCCAAAGACCCTCGATACCGAAACTAAAGAAAGCATTCGCCTAAGACTCAAAGGCAATGAAAGCTTTTGGGATCTAACTGGCCCCCAAGATTGTCGTCTTATCGATAAATCAGAATACTTTCATTTAATTGAGCGCCTTGGGCCAGATCCATTACGACGAGGTTCTAACGTTAAGGATTTTCAAGCTTCACTCATTCAAAAAAAAGTTCCAATCGGAGCTGCGCTTTTGGATCAGTCAATTGTTGCTGGTATCGGCAATGTTTATAGAGCAGAGTTTCTATTCCTTCACGGCATCAACCCAAACCGTGAGGCTAGCAAAGTAAGTACCTCGGAAGCAGCGGACCTCTGGTTCACATTTCAAGAATTACTCAGGATAGGTGTTCGTCTAAATCGAATAGTGACCGTGTCTCAAGATGATGGCGGAGCAACTCCAGGAAGACTTCCAAGAAAGCGATCGTTGTATGTGTACAAACGTGAAGGGTTGCCGTGCCGGCGATGCTCTAATGAAATAACAATAGGAAAAATTGGAGGTCGTAGCTGCTGGTGGTGCTCGGTCTGTCAGCCTATTTGAAAATCATGCTCCAAAAGTAAAGGTTTGTTCATGTATTGGCTAGTTATTGGGTTTCCAGAGTTAAATCCCTCAGGCAAAAGCCAAAAAGCTCTTCAACCGGTGCGGACTCTTGCAGTTATCTCGCAGGACCTGAAGCCCCTGTAGGGCCCCTGTGTAATGGCACTGGCAGCGGACTGTGCTCTTATCCGATCTAAAAAAACCTCGTTCTATGGGGCTTAATTTGATCGCGAGGAAAGGATTTGAACCTGCGACCCCCTGCTGCCGAAGATGTTACCTCAGCGTTTCTGACAGTGTGAACACCATGTAGTCGATCGCCCATCAATTACCTTACGGAGCAGGACTGCCCCACAACTATCGCATGGTTCCCCATAGCGTCCATAACACACAAGAAATTTCTGGTTTAAACCTGCACCCTTAAGATTTCTGTAGTCTCGAAAAGTCGTACCGCCTCTTTCGATCGCGCCTTTTAGTACGTAGCGGATTGATTCCAAAAGCTCCGTGGCTCTGTTTCGTGAGATCGACCTAGTCGCTGGGTCTATCCCTGCCAAGAATAGTGCTTCGTCCGCGTATATATTACCCACGCCTGCGATCGGACGCTGGCTCAAGAGTTGCGTCTTTATTTTCTGCGAACGGCCTTTCATAAGCCCCCAAAATTTTCCACCATCAAAATCTAGATCAAACGGTTCTGGCCCCATATGGCGTAGGGTTGGGATTTTTGAATGGTCCCCGCGCGACACAACAAGCAGACGACCGAAACGCCTTACGTCACGAAATATTAGATGACGACCGTCGGCTAATGTCCACCAAGCACGGGTATACCCATCGGTCGCTCTAGCAACATTATCTGACGAACTAATATGCAACTGCCCTGTCATTCCTAAGTGAACAATAAGATCACGTCCATCTCTAAGTTCCAGCAAGAGGTACTTTCCGCGCCTTTTTACCGCAGCGATTTCCGCGCCAACTACTTCGATGGCTGGACGAAATTTAGCCGAAAGATGACTACCAGAAGCAACTACCGCTAATCCTTTTATTTCAAGCTCTAACTGCCTCTTAATAGTTTCGACTTCCGGAAGCTCTGGCACTATTAGGTCACTGCTACTTTCAAATTAAAAACGCGGACCATACCTACGCTCAGCCTCAGCGAGACCTTGAGGACAACTATCTGTATAAGGACACCAGTTACAAAGTGGTCCTAATTTGTAGTCAAAACGGCTATCAGAAATACAATTGCCAATTGATTTCCATGTCAGGAAGTGCCGGTTCACCGCATTTTCCACAGCGGCATCATCTAGCTTGCGGTCAATAAATTTACCCGTCAGGTACATCAGTCGTACTTCGCTAACAGGTTGATCGACTGCCTTAAGCGCAGCAGCATAAAGCCAAACTTGGCTTAGCTTGTCATCTAGATAACGGTTTTGTGGCGCTTTACCTGTTTTAAAGTCTGTAACTCGAAGACCGTTTTCTATCCGCTCAGTTCGGTCCACGATTCCTAGAAAAGGCACCCCCATTAGATCAACTTCAAGGCGTTGCTCAGCTGCTAATACGTCTACCTGCTGAGGATCCTCCATCTCGAAGTAGCTTTCCATCAAGTTCCACGCTTGCCAGCGAAAAGCTCTAGTTCCCTCGTCGTCTAGTAACAAAGCTTTAAAGTCAGGATCATCGGCGATCTCAGGCCATATTTCTCGAGCTATATTTCGCGCAAACTGGTTGGTTCGTTCTGAAGCGCTTAGAAGCATTAGCTCTTCTAAAATTCGGTGAACGAAGGTTCCTAGTAGAGCAGGAACTCCCTTGGGATCAGGTAAGTGATCGATGTAGCGAAACTTCCACCGTCGTGGGCACTGCCGAAATGTAGATGCCGATGATGGGCTCAAGTGTCTAATCACTTGTTCATTGCTCGAACTTTCGGCAATGTTCATAAAGCACCGCTCTCCAACTAACCAGACCTAAAATTTACAGAACAAAACGTCCGAACTTCAAAAGCCATAGAAATTGTTATGTCCGCTTTCTCAATTGTCGCCAGGCCCAAAATACTAGCAGAAGCCCGATTGTGATTCCGATAACAGTCACAGGACCAAATCGACTATCTAGCGGCGGAGCTTCGCGAGGTAAGGTTCCTCTAAGAGCTGCAGGATCCCTATCGTTTTCTTCATCTATAGAGCTCTCGTTTGAGCCCGATGTACTGTTTGAGATTTCTTCGGTTGATGGAGCATAGTCACTCTTCATTTCGGGTTCGATAGTATCTCCTGGGAGTCCTTCCATTGTGAGGTCAACTGTTGGTCGAGGCCTTTTTTCGTCATAACCCGCCATGCTCTCTCCTTGTCTCAATCAGTATGGCTCTCACTCAAATCTCACCTAGCTCGACAGCTCGTGGTCCATGCGTTTCAGCCAGACCCAAAGCATCTAACAACTCATCAAACTGAAGAATAGCTTCGCGTGCCCCTGGCCTATTACCAAGTTCTCGCAATGGCAACGACTGGCCAGATGCTTCAGCTATGGCTGCTCTCAGAGATATAGGTGGTAACCAAGAATCGCTGAATCTTTCTGCCAATTCGCTTTTCCAATAGTTGTTGTCGCGCGTGCGACCGAGGCGGTTAACAACAACTCCAGCGAGTACCGGACTTCCGATTCTGCTTGCTACCCGCTGAATCGTGTTTGCCATGAGATCTACTCCATCTGCCGCCCAAGCAGCTGGTTCAGTCACTATAAGGGCCTTATCGGCTGCAAATAAACCATTTACACAGAGAAGGCCGAGAGACGGCGGACAATCGATGAGTGTCAAGTCGTACCGAGCACCTGACAAAGCCAGCTTTAGCCTGTCTTGGGCACCCAACGGGTCGCTTATCATCTGTGGTTCACGGGCAGCCAAGAGGTGGCTTCCTGGAATCAGATCTGGTCGCAAACCTTCATCTGGCCAGTTTGAGCTAGTAACTGCTTCAAGCGCAGCTCCCGCTCTGGCTTCACTTAGGACATCATCAATAGTGCGATCGGCTCCCCATACGGCTAGCCCAGTTGATGCATTGGCTTGCGGGTCTAAGTCTACGACCAGGACTCTCAGCCCTAAAGCCGCAGCGGCTTCAGCCAGACCAAGCGTTACAGTTGTTTTACCGACGCCGCCTTTTTGATTTACAACCGCAACAGATGTCATCTTGTAAAGGTTAACTCCCGAAGAACCGCTAGTAAGTTGATTTTACTCTTAGTGGGGCAGAATACTTCTAGACCCGTTTAAGTTTAAGCCACATAACAAACCAGCTGCTCTCAGTTCACCAGCTCGCACTACACCAGGTACATCACCTTTTCCTGATGCTTCTCGCAGCATTATCGCTCTAACTGCCGGGGCATCCAGATCGTCGTCTAAAAATTGACGAACTTGGCTGATTAAGTTCCCCGACCAGACAGGCTCAGCCTCACCACATGCAGATATGAGCGATTCAAGATCGACTTGAGCGGTTGTGCCTTCCTCGTCAAACCATTCGAAGTCTTGCCTGTAATGGTGTCTCATTAATGCAAGTCTTATTGCTCTTGGATCAATTTCCTTGCGCAGTTCAGAGACAAAAACTAAATTACCTAAGGATTTAGACATTTTTGTCCCCTGGTACGCAACTAGTCCGGCATGAATCCAATACTTTGAACAAAGCTGCCCCGTTATTGATTCGCTCTGCGCTATTTCGCACTCATGATGAGGAAATATCAAATCACCACCGCCACCATGTATATCTATTGTCTCTCCTAATGCTTCCATGCTCATTGCTGAGCATTCAATATGCCATCCTGGCCTTCCCGCACCAAATACTGATTCCCACTTAGGTTCATCTTCAGCGCTCGGCTGCCAAAGGACAAAATCCAAAGGATTTTTCTGATTTTCACTATCCGGATTACCACCACGTTCTCGCGCTAGGGAAACCATCTCTTCCGATGTATACCCTGAAAGTTTTCCATACTCAGGGAATGTAGATACATCAAAATAAGTAGTCCCCTCTACCTCATAGGTGTGACCGGCGCTCTTTAGTTTTTTTATCAATCTCAGCATTGCTTCTATTGACTCCGTAGCCCGAGGCTCGTGTGCAGGATCAACCGTGTTCAAAGCTCCCATATCGTCTTTGAATCGATTCATTTCCATCTCCGCTAGTTCGAGAAAATCGATCCCAAGCTCGCGCGCTTTCGGCAGAATACTGTCGTCAACGTCAGTGTAATTTCTCACTAGTTCAACTTCATGACCGATATCTTCCAGACGACGAATTATCAAGTCATAGGTCAGGTATGTGGCCGCATGACCAAGATGTGTCGAGTCGTACGGCGTTATACCGCACACGTACATTTTAACTCTTTGATTTAAGTTCAGATCGATCACGTCCTTGCTGGCCGTGTCGTAAAGACGCATAGTCAAAATTCAGTCACTCTCTCAAGTTCAGAGCCAACTGTCGAAAGCCGCTCACTTCGACAACACAATAGAGCCACTCAGCCACGGAAACATTGTTTACAGGCTGTTAACTGTTCGAGCTATTGGGTACTCTCGCCTCTAGTGGGTGCCGACGATGATAACGCAATGCTCGAAAAAATTACGGGCTTTAGGGCACGGCGCCTCTTGACACCCTTAGACCAGCAGTATTTAGATCTTTTATCCGAAGAGATAGCTTCCATCGGTGACGAGCCAGTCCGGTACGTGGGAGAACTTTTTAGTCGACATCAAATAGTTTTTGTAGGCCAAGGAACTCCCAGCCGAAAAACTGGCTTGTTTTTTCAGGAGTTAGTACCAAAATTATTAGCGGCTGGCGTGAAGAATATTGGTATCGAATGGGCGTGCGTTGAAGATCAAAGCTTGTTAGACGCTTTGGTACGTGCAGATTTCTTTGACGAAGATTTAGCTCGGACAGCGCTTTTTAGGTGGGGGGTAAGACATCACTTCGCCTACATTGAATATCTTGATCTCTTTCGAGCCGTATGGGCCATTAATCGGAACAACTCAAATAATGGTCGAGACTTTAGAATAGTCGCCTTGGATTACGATATTGAAGTAACAGCAGTTACGTCTGAAGCAGATTTGACTTCACCATATGCATGGGAACACCTCCGCCCTAAAGGATCTTCAGGGCGACATATGGCCGAGATTATCCTTCGAGAATTCGTGGATACAGGAGAGAAAGCTTTAATTATTACGCGAATTGCGCATGCAGTGAGCCGACTACGCAGAGTTCCACATCATCTGGAAGACAGCATCGACTCGGAAATACTCAACGATCGGGTTGTTGGCGCCGCTAATCACGTCTATTCGGTAATCGCAGATCGTGCCGCCACTGTCCTGATACATCAACCGTTACCGGCTGATGGCGTTTATGGCGACTACACCCTTCCAGGTGACGGCTACTTGGATGCTGTTTTCGCCGCGTCTACTAGACCGAAGTTCCCAATTGCTTTTAATGTAAACTTTGGCTCGATCAGCAAGGTCCCTTGCTCGACATCTATAGACGGTGGTGATCTCGCTGCTGTGGCACATGGCTGGATTTTTTTGGAGGCTCCTTCCCAACATGTAGCGCCAACTCCTCTTCCCAATCGCATTAACGAGTCCAATATCGCTGAGGCACGCCTATATTCATTAGAACCATCTTTGCGTCAAGCTTCCTCAACCGAAAAAGACTTCACCGCTGCTTTGTTTTCTGCTGCCGCAGAGGCCGAGCTCGGATGGACACAAATTGTTTAACAAACAGATTGGCTAGCCATGGGCGACCATAACGAGAAGAAACCAACGAATAGCGGGTCGGCCTCTTATTCAACTGCTTTGAAAAAACCGGCACTCTACATTTCCGATTTGTGTCAATCTCACCAAGTTGTGCTTCTAGGCGATCAAATAGGCGTGAGCCAACACCTTGACTTTTTGGCGGCACTAATTCCGTCTCTTTATGAGAGCGGAGTAACACATTTAGCTTGGGAATTCACTAATAGCCGCTGTCAAGGTGTCTTAGATCAATTGTTAAATGCCCCTGAATGGGATCAGAACGCGTGCTCTGAAATTTTTGCTGATCTCTTAGGAGTCGGCTTTAGCTACAGCGAATACGCTAATGTTCTGCAAGCTGTCTGGCATTTTAATAAATCGTTGACTAGCGGCGTTCCATTTCGCGTAATCGCTCTTGGTCTACCGTCTTATGTAGAGGATCCTGATCTTCTTGATGGAAGATCTGCTGCCGAACTCCAACTTCGGAACTGGTGGATGGGTGGACATTACCGGGACATGACCGCTTTCCACATGATCAATGTCCTTACCAACGAGGTGCTACGACATGGGCAACGTGTGATTGTTTATGCCAATGCAGATCAGACTACGACCAAATTTATTCAATGGATAGATGGTGTTGCCACAACTACGTTAGGGAATTTACTTCATCGATGGATGGGTGAAGGAGTTCAACGTGTCCTTTTCCATGGAGCTATATCAGAAGGGGCGTTGAACAAGCGAGTAGAAGACCTAATCGCCACATCTCCCGAAAAGCCCGATAATTTCGGCATTAAGCTCGATGCATCCACACTTGGCAACGTTGCCGTTAACGAACTCACGGGGTCATGCGACGGAGTCGAAACATCTTTTCGATTGCAAGACGTTGCAAACGGCTACCTGTATCTCGCTAACGTTAAGGACTGGAAACCCTGTCTCTTGTCAGAAAATTTTTTAAATTCCAGCAACTACGTTAGTATTGAAGCTCGTTATCGAGCGTTAGACCCACGAGAGAGTCACTACAGCATGAAAGAGCTCGAGACAGTAAGGCGCGAAGGGCAAGCGGGACTCAAAGAAAACTGGCCCTCCATTTCTCAAGATGACGAAGTACCCGTCGCATCTAAAAAAGGATTTTTTCGCAGACGTGACTAATAGAAAGCTCCCTAAATCACAACCTTCAGCTACTTGTGACATGGTGATTGAGTGAGTGAATTTATTCTTGGAGTTGATCTTGATGGAGTTTGTGGACAACATACTGAAATTTTTCGTCACCTAGTTGCTCATGAATTAGGAATTGACGAGGAATCGCTCCCTCTTCAACGCAGTTGGGACTTCAGCGAATGGAACTTCTCTGATGGAGATTTTGAACGACTTCACCGCACTGCAGTGCTAGAACATCGAATGTTTAGAGACATGGAAGTAATGCCAGGCTGCGCCGAAGTCTTGTGGCGACTCTCTGACGCAGGCATCTGGATTCGCATCGTTACACATCGTTTATACGTCAATTGGGGTCATGCTATTGCGATCGCCGACACAGCGGACTGGCTTGATCGTCACCGAATTCCATACAGGGACATCTGTTTCTTAGGCGACAAACCTGATGTAGCAGCACATGCCTATGTAGATGATGGCCCACATAATATAGCTGCGCTTCGCAACGCTGACCATAACGTGATTACATTTGATCACCCTTACAATCGTGATATCGAAGGGCCAAGGGTCGCAAATTGGGCAGAACTTGAGGAACTTGTTCTTGATCTCGCTGCAGAATTTCGTGGATCAGTTCCACAGCAATTCCCCGGCATCGATGCCGGGTCTCAGCGTCTCCCCCTTCGAACCAAGGATGAATTATGAGCGAAGAAATAGCGAATCCAATTGATGCCGCAACAGTGGTGGTCGCCCGTGACACAGACAGCGGCATTGAGGTGCTAATGCTCAGGCGGAATTCTCGCATCTACTTCGGGGGCATGTGGGTTTTCCCTGGCGGACGAGTAGATCCAGAGGATCGAGAAATCGGAGACAGCGGAATTATTGACTGCGATGGTCTAACTCTTACTGGATTTCGTATCGCTGCGGTTCGAGAAGCGAATGAGGAAGCAGGCATAGATCTTCGAGGTGCTACCCTCCATCACTTTGCCCACTGGCTTCCGCCTTCTGTTCGACCTAAAAGATTTTCAACGCATTTTTTTTTAGTTCAAGCGCCTATAGATCTCGGGGAAATATCTATCGATAACGGTGAGATCACTGAGCACAAATGGATAACCCCAGCCGAAGCTCTCCATCAACGATCAGAAAACGAGATCGAAATAGTTACCCCTACTTTTGTAACCCTCGACTGGTTGCAGAAATTCGAAAACGTCAGTGAAGCGATAAACGCTATTAATCATCCAATTTGTTTTCACACTCATATCAAAGAAGTCACGGGTGATGATCCAGGTATGATTGGCTTCTACCCCGGCGATATTTCATATGAAACTTTGGATGCTGATGCAGATGGCCCGCGTCGTCGGTGCTACATGTTGGAATCGGGCTGGTGGTGGGAGGAACATGACGGCCTGAACAACGGCCCTTCTCCTAAACTTAATTAGTCCGTCAGCTTAATGATCATGGCCATGCGGCCGTGCAGCATAAGAGACGCAGCGGTCAACAATCGAAGACTTTTTTACTATAGCCCCGTCAATGACTGAGCTTTCGAGTGCTACTAGCCAGCTCTCATAGTAGCTCCAGGCCTCACCACTATCCTTCAAACTACGCTCTCTAGCGGCCACTTCAACTATCAGATTCTTTCGAAAAAAATCCCAAGATAGAGCCTCTGTCTCAGCCAAAGCTACCGCTAAACCAAAAGCTCGAGCTTCCCAAGGTTCCCGAAAAACAAGCTCACCATTTTGACGCGGAGGTTCTACGTTAGATCCTTCTAATGACGATACCGAATTCATAGCGTCTCAGCCCTCGCTACGCCAATCATAGAATCGCGCGTTACCAACGCTGCTAGCTCAGCAACAGAAAAATTTTCCGTTCCACTGGGCCTTTCGGGTAATACTAAAAACCGAGTCTCAGAACTGCTGTCCCAGACTTGTAGCTTTGTCTCTTCGTCGAGATCTAACCCCATTTCAGCAAGTACTTTTCGCGGTTCTCGAACCACTCTAGATCTATATTCAGGACTTTTATACCAACTCGGAGGCAACCCTAAGAGAGCCCAGGGATAGCAAGAGCAGAGAGTACACACAACTACGTTATGCACACCCGGCTCATTCGCTTTCACTTCAACATGCTCAATTTCAGCCCCCGAAATATTTTCTTTCGATAGAACATCATCGGCGTCATCTAGCAGTCGGTTTCGAAACTCAGGGTCCGTCCAGGCACGAGCAACCAATTGAGCACCAATCATCGGACCAACATCTGTTTCGAATTTTTGAATCAGGTTATCTATTCGAGAGCGATCGACTAGACCCTTTTCCACCAATAAATCTTCTAACGCCTCAATCCGAATTTTCGGCGAGCGGGCACTGTAGCTATGATCATGACTCACGTTGACTCCTAACGCTTCTTCACTGGTGATAGATAATTTTCGTACAAATCAACATGTATTTTGATTGATTTTTCACTCTGGCTGCCCCAAAGAACGTCTCCGTCATATCCAACGCAATACACGTGTTGAGGTCTTTCCCCTAAACCATGTGCGCTCGAGTCCGGTAGAACTTCTGCCGGGTGAATCGCAACTATGAATCCCTGTTTGCCAGCAACGTAGGCTGGAAGTCGAGTGTGTCCCTTTTGAGCTGTTTCCGGCGCTTGCACTAGGTCGCCCACTTTAAAACGCGGTGGATTTGGTAATTCGCGGCGAACTGTTTTAGCCCCCGGGATTTTTACTCCTACGTCATCCGGTAGCAGATTTAAAATCTTTTTTTCTATTGGGCGGGCTCGACTTGCCGGCCCAGTACCTTCTAGCGCGCCAAGAACCTGATCTAATTCACCTATTTCCAAATGGCCATATTCCTCTAGAAGAAGCTCACAAACAGCTTCCCATCTCCCAAAATAACCTCCATGCTTAAAGTAATCTTCTTCGGCAAGGCGCTCGATCGCATACCGCATTTCACCGGGGCGTTGAGCTGTAATACGGAGGACTTGAAACATGACTCCAAAAACGCGACGTTCCCATTCATAGTGAAAAACTGGTTCTTCTGGATCATGCAAGATCGGCCCATAACCCAAATCACCGCCAATATCGTGCACTAGTCCTTCACTCATATCAAACCCTTTTACCTAGCTGACGTTTTCGCAAATATATCTAATCGCAATACTTCTTCGGTCCAGTGATACTTGGCTTGAATTAAAAAGGCCGTGATGATTCAACGAGAAGGTGCGATCAAAGATCACTTTTTAATGGCCCGCTGTTGCTCCGCCATCAACAGTATAGATACCCCCATTTATGTAACTAGCCTCTTCCGAACACAAGAAAGCCACCAGGGACGCGACTTCGGATGGCTCTCCGTAGCGACTGAGCGGATTTCGAGACGCCAACTCTTTCCTGACTATTTCTGCTTGCTCACCACCAAACCCAGACTCAATACTTCTCATCATCCTTGTCTCAATCGGAGATGGACAGACTGCGTTAACTCGGATTGCTTTAGGGC
>CAJQGN010000106.1 GCA_905477545.1 uncultured Acidimicrobiales bacterium
CCCATTTTGTTCTACTATTGAGCTAAATGACTGTAGCCATTCCTCAGTTTCTTCAATATCGATATCCGGTGTTTGATCATGAAACTCATCGACAACGAAGGCCCAACCGCCGGGTCCAGGGTTCCCTATACAAGCACCATCAGTAAATACATCAGTAATCATCGTTTCACCTGGGTCCGTTAATTAGTTTGCCTAACTTTTGTTCGGCAGACTTCGTAATACATGTAAGGATAGAGGCATGTTGTTCGATGAGTTTCATGATCAAACACCGGATATCGATATTGAAGAAACTGAGGAATGGCTACAGTCATTTAGCTCAATAGTAGAACAAAATGGGAAACACAGAGCTCGATACATTATTCGCCGTCTCATGGCGAAAGCTCGTGAATTAGAAGTCGACTTCCCTGTGAGTGTTTCGTCGCCCTACATCAACACAATTGCATCAAGCAACGAACCTTGGTTTCCAGGTAATGAGCACATAGAGCGACGACTGCGCGCTTATATCCGTTGGAATGCCGTAGCTATGGTCACACATGCCAACAAATGGGCAGATGGAATCGGCGGCCATTTAAGCACTTTTGCTAGTTCCGCTGCCCTCTACGATGTTGGCTTCAATCATTTCTGGAAGGGTAAAGAGTCTGGTTTACCTGGTGATCATATCTACATTCAAGGACATGCTGCGCCAGGTATTTATGCTCGGTCATATCTCGAAGGCAGATTCAGCGATGAAGACCTTAACCACTTCAGACGTGAAATTGGGCGAGAAGGGCTCTCTTCGTATCCGCACCCACGGTTAATGCCTAAGTATTGGGAATACCCAACTGTCTCTATGGGGCTCGGTCCGATGAACGCTATCTATCACGCGCGTTTCAACCGCTACCTGCATCACCGACGGATTGACGATACTTCAGGTTCAAAAATATGGGCATTCGTAGGTGACGGTGAAACCGACGAACCTGAGACTTTAGGGGCGCTGAACGTGGCCTCCCGAGAAAAACTAGACAATCTAATTTTTGTTATCAACTGTAATTTGCAACGTCTTGATGGGCCGGTGAGAGGAAACGGGAAAATAATCCAAGAGCTGGAGGCTCGCTTTCGAGGGTCAGGGTGGAATGTCATCAAAGTCATTTGGGGCAGCCGTTGGGATGATTTACTGGCACGTGACACCCATGGAGTTTTGTTAAACAAAATGCTCTCGACAGTAGATGGCGAATACCAACGTTACTCGGTCGAAAGCGGAGCATTCATCCGAGAACATTTTTTTGGACCAGATCCTCAGTTACGTCAGATCGTCGAACATCTTTCCGATGAGGACCTCGAACAATTACCTCGCGGCGGCCATGACTACAAGAAACTCTACGCGGCGTACAAAGCCGCAATGGATCACCAAGGTTCTCCAACAGTGATTCTTGCCAAGACAGTAAAAGGATGGACATTGGGACCTGACGTCGAAGGACGCAACGCTACTCACCAGATCAAGAAGCTCAATCATGACCAACTGAGAACTATCCGAGACCGGCTTCAGCTGCATTCTGAAATTCCCGAGAATTTCGACCCTGACAACCCCCCTTACTACCGTCCGCCCAACGGCTCCGAAGAGCTTGACTATCTTATGGATAGACGCAGGGAACTTGATGGTTCGCTTCCAAGTAGGAACTCAGAATGGAGACGGAAGCCTCTCCCCCTCCCATCTCGTAAACCGTTTTTGGCAATGGAGAAAGGCTCAGGAAAACAAGAAGTCTCCACCACCATGGCATTCACCAGACTGCTTCGTGACTTAACTCGAGAAGATGGCTTCGGAGAACGGGTCGTACCAATTATCCCTGACGAAGCGAGAACTTTCGGCATGGACTCTCTTTTCCGCACTATCGGAATTTATGCGAGCCAAGGCCAGAAGTATGAGCCGGTAGATCATGATCTTTTGCTTTCATACATGGAGGCACAGGATGGCCAAATCCTTGAAGAAGGAATCACTGAGGCGGGAGCGTTAGCCAGTTTTACCGCTGCAGCAACCTCCTATGCGACGCGCGGCGTGCCAATGGTGCCTTTCTACACATTTTATTCAATGTTTGGTTTTCAGCGGGTGGGAGATGCTATTTGGGCTCTCGCTGATATGAGAGGAAGAGGTTTTTTGTTAGGTGCCACGGCAGGCCGAACGACGTTGATGGGTGAAGGGTTGCAACACCAAGACGGGCACTCGCTATTAATGGCTAGCACTGTTCCATCATGTCGAGCTTATGATCCTAGTTTTGCGTTCGAACTTGGAACCATCATTGAAGATGGTCTACAACAGATGTATGAACAGAACGAAGACGTTTTCTATTATCTAACGATTTACAACGAGAATTATCTTCAACCAGCTCTCCACCCCAGTTACTCAAAAGAAGATCTTATTAAAGGCCTATATAAATTCAAAAGCGCTTCTGATAACCATAAGCATCAAGCCACTATTCTTTTTTCTGGCACTGCTTGCGGCGCTGCCGCGAGAGCAGCAGAGATGCTCGCTGCACAATATGATGTTGGCGTTGACCTTTGGAGCGCAACTTCTTACAAAGCTTTGCGAGAAGATGCGCTTTCAACTGAGCGCAATAACTTTCTTAAGCCAGATGATGCCGACGGCATTTCCTTCGTAGCAAGCCAACTCGAGCAAAGCGAAGGACCTATTGTTGCCATAACTGACTACATGACGCTGGTACCAGACCAAATCGCTCGATGGGTACCGAGAGACTATACCTGTTTAGGCACCGATGGTTTTGGCAGAAGCGACACCCGAGAAAAACTAAGGCAACATTTTGAAGTGACCGCCGAACATCTAGTCATGACCGTACTCAGCAGATTAGCCATCGCCGGGGAGCTGAGTCATTCAGAGCGTGACAAAGCTATTCAGCAATTTCAGTTACCCACAAATTTAGCTGACCCATGGTCAGCTATTTTTTACTGATAATTGCTTTCAGTGTTTTAGCTATCGCTCTGAATGAATTTTCTAACGCACTTCTTCGCACTGAGCTATCGGACGCCTCATCTGGCCTTTTGCTGAATCATAAAAAATTTTCGGCTAGCTGCACCAGAATGGATCTACTCATTTAGCACCTAGCCACCTCATAGTTTTTGTTATAAAACTTAGCTCGGCTCTGCAAAACTATTAATCATCTTGAGATGAGTCAAAATTCAGATCTCAAGTAGAGTACTTTTGTGATGAATATTCCCTGTCCGATGCGCTGGTACGGTGACTATGAAACCGGAGAAAAATTTATTCTCGGATCAGTTGAAATCGATGAAAAAGAGATCTTAGAATTTGCGAACAAATATGATCCGCAGCTTTTTCATGTCGACAAAGAAGCAGCTACCCAAAGCCTTTATGGTGGACTCATCGCTTCTGGTTGGCATACCGGTTCATTAATGATGCGCCTGCTAGCTGAAGATTTTCTCGGCGAGTCGAGTATGGGCTCACCTGGTCTTCAAGAGCTAAGCTGGTTCGCTCCTGTTAGACCCGGCGACACTCTTACTTTACATATAGAAATACTAAGTAAACGTTTGAGCAAGTCAAAACCAGACAGGGGGTTTTTGACTTGTCGCAATGACCTAGTCAATCAACATGATGTAGTAGTAATGCGCACGGTGCCTTTGATGATGATCGCTCTGAGAAGCTAAATTAGGTCTCTGCCGCTTCACGTTCTAACCATCCCATAAGAATTGACACAGCTCTCGGGTCATGTCGGATTCGGTGATCTGCCCCTTTTATTAATCGCAACTGCGGCGATGGATGAATTTGTGCTAATTGTCTCGCGTCTTCATAGGGCACCTGACGATCATTTGTTCCATGCACTATGAGTAGCGGCATGTCTTGTATTCTCCGAACTGCATCGACAGCTCGATTGTCCTTGAGTTCTCTTGCCCAGGAGCTTAAGGAAGTAGGGAAACTCTCATCCTTAATTACTCCTACGCTTCGGCAATGTTGAACGAAGCGACGAGGATCTGCTGCCCAATCATCGAAGTCTGCTCTAGGCGCCATAACGGCGACACCACGTATCTCAGAATCACGAGCTGCCGCCATCAGGGCAAGAGAGCCTCCAGTAGTCGAGCCGATAAGCCACACTTTCGAAATTCCTCTATCTCGAAGGTGATGGATAGCTCGAGCGATGTCTTCAAGCCAGCCTGACATCGAAAATTGTCCTTCCGATGCTCCACAGCCGCGCAAGCTGACCGCAAGCACCACCCACCCCTGTTCAGCCGCAATGCGCTCTGCAAATTTT
>CAJQGN010000107.1 GCA_905477545.1 uncultured Acidimicrobiales bacterium
CTGTCTTCCTGCCATTCTTTACTAGCTGAGAAGACACTTCTAAGCTACTTACTGCTACTCCTGAGAGAATTTCGACAGTCAAACGAGTGCATATTAAATCAGTTCTATTCAGTGCAGTTTCAACTACCCAACTTAATAAACCGCATATAGGTCCGCCATGCATAACTCCGTGGCTCCAAGGCCCACGAGTCAGATCGGTTGCTATCACTCCTAAAGCTTTTTCTGCAAAAAGAGCCGACGGCATATTTTTCGGCTCCACATAGGTCGTTTCCAAAACAAATTTATCTGTCACGGCTCGTACCTTAGGCGACACTCATCTCAGTTACTGGCTGTTAACAACTACTGGTGTACTATCGCTGATCAAAATATTTTCTTGCGCCTACTGCGAACGGCAAGCTTCTCGTTCCAAAGCCCAACGTGTAGTAGTCCCTGGCAGTAGTTAGTCAACTCTCGAATTATTAAAAATCTAGTTAAGTAGTAATCATGATTCATCGTGGCTACAACCAGATTAACGAAATAGCCAAAACCCACGTCGGGAAAGAGTTTTTGATCATTCTTTTTAAAAAACAAAACGTACATTTCCAGCTTCACTTGATTGAACGGTTAGTTACGTACGAAGGACTAGCAACTGAACAGAACCACCTCACATACGGCGAGTTTCATCTATCTCAAGTTATGGTTATCAGGTGAAACATTTTCGTTTTGGAATTCAACTTCCATCGGCCGCTAATGGAGCTGAGTATCGTTCTATAGCTAAAGAAATAGAAGCCCTCGGCTACAGCACTGTCTTCTGTCCAGACCACTTCGATGAGCAATGGTCGCCAACAGTTGCACTTGCTATTGCTGCTGAAGCTACCGAAACCCTCAACGTTGGTTCACTCGTATATGACGTTGACTACCGGCATCCGTTAGTTCTTGCCAAAGAACTCGCAACTCTGGATCTTGCAGCCGAAGGAAGGGTCGAATTCGGTATTGGCGCCGGTTGGATGGAGACCGACTACCTAACTGCCGGAATACCTTATGACAAGCCAGGCGTTCGAATAAGTCGGATGATTGAAGCGATACAAATAATTCAAATGCTTTGGTCTGGAGAGGTTTTTACATTCACCGGCGACCACTATCAGATAAAAGAGGCCACAGGTTTTCCTCTGCCTTATAACAAAAAAGGTCCCCCATTAATTATCGGTGGTGGGGGTAAAAAAGTACTAACAGAAGCGGCCCAAAGGGCAAATATCGTTGGCTTGAATGCATCCCTGCACAGCGGCGAAATAGGCGCTAACACGGCTCAGTCGGCGTTAGCTGAAAAATTTATCGAACGGCGAACTTGGGTAGAGGAGGCAGCAGGAGATCGGTTCGCAGACCTTGAGCTCCAGATCAACACTTTTATGGTAAGCATTACTCGAACCAGCAAAGAAGCTGATGATCTATTTGAAACTTTAGCTCCTGTTTTTGGAGTTACTCCGCAGCAAGCACGCGAGATTCCACTAGTTCTCGCAGGGACCGTAAACGACGTCTGTGAGCAACTTCAACATCGAAGAGAAATTTATGGTGTTAGCTACATTGTTTTTCCTTCCACTGAAATCCATAACCTCGCTCCAGTTGTAGAGCGCCTTGCGGGAACATGAATGGCTCACCGAATAAGACAGCTACAAGCTGGGGCAGGAATTAGGCCTTTTATGAGCAAAGTTATAAAGCAGGTTCGTTTTAAATGGTCACCCCCGAGCTAATCTTTCATATGTGATTACAGTTCAAGCTGTTCCCTTCGGCAAAAATGCTTCAGAGCAACTGTCAAAATGTATTGCCGAAGCTAAACAACTTGACCCGCTCACTTCAGTTACTGTTTTAGTTCCTAGTAACTACGCGTCAGTTTCTATACGCCGTCAGCTTGCCACTGGCCAACATGGTCCGACTTACAAGCTCGGTGCCGGTATTATTGCCGTAGATTTTTTAACACCGTTTCATTTGGCCGAGAGATTGGCCTCCGCAGCTCTCACTTCTAGCGGACGTAAACCCGTAAGCAATGCGATAGTTGCTGCTGCTGTGCGTAACGCCCTAGCTAATCAGCCCGGAATGTTCGCTAATGTCACGCAACACAGTGCAACAGAACGTGCTTTGGTAAATATTCATCGCGAGCTGCGAGATCTTAACGCCGATCAGCTCGACAAGTTAGCCGCCTCAAACTTTCGAACTTCCGAAATAGTTAAATTACATAGACTAGTGGCTGCTTCTCTTTGCAAAGAATGGTACGACGAGTTTGATCTACTTACCACTGCTAGCCAACTGGTAAATAGCGACGAGGCTAATCTTGATGGCGAGATAATAGTTTTTCTGCCGCAAGAACTTGGCGCCTTAGCTGCAGATCTAATTAAGTCTCTTGGCTCCCGATCTAAAGTCTCTGTACTAATCGGAATGACTGGCGCTCACAAAGCTGACAGAGACGCACGACGAACTTGCGATTTGCTGGAAGCTGAACTCCCCAACATTTCTGCAACTCCTCCTGTTGCTCAACACATTATCTCTACTACTGATCCGGATGATGAGACTCGATTTGTAGTCCGAACTGTCCTTGCTCAATTAGATCAAGGAGTACCGCCTGACCGGATAGCGGTGGTTTACCCACACGAAGAGCCTTACCGCCGACTGCTTCATGAACGCTTCAATCTGACTGGGATTCGATGGAATGGGTCCAGTTCCCGCCGGTTAAGTGAATCCGTGATTGGAAAATTTGCTCTTGGTCTTCTTTCTATTTCAGATCAGGAGTTTCGACGAGACGACATTCTCGATCTTCTTTCAAGCGCTCCAATTCGCCTAAATCTAGATTCGTCGGCACTCATTCCAGATGTCGCTTGGGCACGCAGAACAAGAGCAGCAGGCGTAGTCGCAGGCATTCATAATTGGACTACTGCTTTGGCTAGCCATCGTGACGAAGCCCTAAAAAGATCAGAACGCCTCAAAAATAGAGACCCCGAAAATCCGATAGTGGAAGAGAACCAGACTGCGGGTGACGAAGCTGATGCCTTACTTCAATTCATTCTTGAACTCTCAGATCAAGTTAACTTTAAAAAATTAGTTCCAGGTTGGCGCTCAGCGTGTATCTGGCTTCAACAACTTTTAGATCGTTATATAGGTCCGTACGGCGTCACTCAGTTACCAGAGCCTGAGCTACGTTCTGCCGAATTGATATATGGTATTCTTTCTAGGCTTCGCGATTTGGAAAATATCGAAGCATCGGTCACTCGAGACGTTTTCCAGAGAACTTTAGAGCTCGAATTAGATCAAACGACTACTCGTGTGGGAACAATGGGCGATGGCGTCTTTGTCGGCAAAATTAACCAAACTCTAGGCTTCGATTTTGATTATGTTCACGTGCTCGGAATGGCTGAAGGCGTATTCCCAACAAATCAAGGCACCGAAGGTTTGCTCGCCGACCAGCAAAGACAGTTGTTGGGCGAGGCTCTTCCGATGCGAAGCCAAGACTTACATAAAGATCATCGAAATTTTCTTTCATGCTTAGCAACTGCCCCATACCGCAGTCTCTCTTTCCCTAGAGGTGATCTTCGCCGTAACGGCGAACGGCACCCATCGAGATGGGTTATTGATTCGGCTCTTCAGCTCGGTAACTCGAATCTAGATCTAGCCTTTACAGAAGATTCAGAAAATTGGGCAGAGTTCATACCTTCTTTTATCTCTGGCATACAAAATTCAACCTTTCCAGCCACAGTAAATGAGCACAATCTTGCGGAGCTTCTATCGTTAAAACAAGAAGCCGGCGACGTAGCTGCTCACAATTTAGAGCTGCTTAGTCCTTTTGAAAAAAGTCGACGATTGACGATGGCTCGCGAATCTGCTCAATTCACTAGATTTGACGGCAATCTCTCTGGCGTAGTTACTCCGGAAGGAGTTCGTGTCAACATAATCTCTGCAACTCGTCTCGAAGCTTGGGCAAAATGTCCTCATAGCTATTTTTTGCGCCACATCCTCGGAATAACAGAAACTACTCACCCAGAAACAGAACTCCGCATTACGGCATTGGATCGCGGGGCTCTAATTCACGAGGCAGCTGATTCTTTTTTCCAAGAACTCATTAATCAGCAATCTCCCAGCCTCACCCACCATAATTTTTCAGATTCAGAGTTTACGCGAATGCGTCAAATTGGTAGTCAAGCAGCTCAGGATCTAGAAGATAAAGGACTTACTGGAAGGCCAGTTTTTTGGCCACGCGATAGAGAAGCCATACTTAACGACCTCCAAAAACTTCTAAAAAACGATACAAAAAGAAGACAGATTGGAACCATCATCGCATCAGAATTTAAGTTCGGTGAAGGCCACCCAATCCACCGGCTTCTGCCTTCAGGTAAAAAAGTATCATTTCGCGGAAGCGCCGATCGGGTCGAGCAAAAACCAGACGGGAATCTAATTGTCATTGACTACAAAACTGGTAAACCAGATGATTTCAAGGGTCTAAGCGAACAGGATCCAACTCTGAGAGGAACTAAGCTTCAATTGCCTATCTATGGGTTAGCAGCTCGTGAGATATTCCCTAACCCGCAAACGATGACAGATGTCAGCTACTGGTTTACTAGCGAGGCAAAAGGTAAGTGGAAAGAAATTGGGTATAAAATATCCGACACGCTTCTCGAAACATTCGATGCGGTAATTGAAACCATAGTGACCGGAATAGAGTCAGGCGTTTTTCCCGCTAGACCATCCAACGTGACTTCATACGGCGAATTTATAGACTGCGCTTACTGCGATCCTGATGGTTACGGAACCGGTGATCTTCAGAAACAATGGGAGACTAAATCTTCAGCAATCGAGCTAGTTGACTATCTCAAGCTAGCTGAAGGAAACAATGACTGATACAGTCACCCTTTTTGATGATGCTCAAAGAAGCCAGATAGATAGTTCTCTTGATGAGACTCTCTTCGTTGAGGCGGGAGCCGGCTCTGGGAAAACTCATTCATTAGTCAAAAGAATTATCTCGTTAGTATCATCGCCAAGCAACATTCCACTCCGGAACATTGCAGCTATAACTTTCACGGAGAAAGCAGCAACAGAACTTAAACATCGAATTCGCATCCAACTGGAAGAACTTCGATCCAACGCCAACGATGAAAACTTTGAACGTTTTGAAAACGCGCTCAATGACTTAGATGGAGCTGCTATCTCCACAGTTCATGGGTTTGCTCGTCGAATTCTTGCCGAGTTCCCGGTCGAAGCGAACTTGCCGCCACGCTTTGAAACAGTTGATGAGATCAATAGTCAAGTCGCATTTCAATATCGCATGGAAGGGCTTCTGGATGACTTATTTGCGGACGAAGACTGGGCTGAAACGCTTCTGTTTGCGGACGCTATCGAGTTCAAACCCGTACAGCATTTGACTGACATAGCAATGGCTCTGAATTCCAACTGGGACCTACTCACTCCGTTTCCTTGTCCGAACTTACCCACAGATGATTTTTCGGATCTCATAATTCGAGGTCATGCCATGATGAATCAAATCGATGACTGCTTTGGAGATACAGCTAAGGACTCAATGGTTAAGTTACTAACCAAAGTTAGCCAGCTTGTCCGTTCTTTAGAAAATGCCTTCGATGCCACCAGCAGCCTAGAAATTTTACATAAGGCAGTAGCCGGATCTTCTCCCTTAACCCAAAAAGTCGATCGGGTGGGGTCAAAGTCTAATTGGCATAATATTCACGCCGTTCGAGCTGAATACTCAGAGTTTCGGACTCTTCTCCAACAGCAACACCAGCAATTCGTTGACGCCATTTTAAACCGTTTTTTATCCTATCTCACAGACTTTACTCTTCGCTCAGCTATCGACCGGCGAGTAAATGGTTGTCTCGAATTTCATGACCTACTCGTGTTAGCTCGAAATACTCTTCGTGACCCACTACATGGAGCTGATGTCCGGTCTGTCTTACACTCAAAATACCAACGCCTCCTTCTTGATGAGTTCCAAGACACCGATCCCATTCAAATAGAATTAGCAGTTCTTATAGCTTCTCCACCTACCGGCGATTCATCACTCTCATGGCAGAGCCTTTCTGTGGAACCTGGCAGACTCTTTTTTGTAGGTGATCCGAAACAATCTATATACCGATTTCGTCGAGCGGATATCGGCCTCTTTCTTGAAGCACGTAACAAGTTCACGACTGAAGCCACCGAATTATCTACGAACTTCCGCAGCGTCACACCAATTATTGAATGGGTTAACTCAGTATTTAATAACTTGATCCAATATGAGGCTGGTTCCCAGCCAGAATACAAAAGCCTTGTACCTTTCAGAGATCCGGCGCCATATGGTCCAGGTGTCGGTTTGATTGGACAATCGGCTCATCACAAAAAAGATAAGATCGATGCCATTCGAGCCGCAGAGGCTTTAGATATTGCCGCCACGATTCTTGCTGCAAAGCAGGACGGCTGGTCAGTTCAACGAAATAATGACTGGGCTCCAGCGAAGTTCAATGATATGGCAGTACTTGTTCCAAGCAAAAGTTCTCTACCTTCGCTAGAGAAAGCATTTACACAACATGGTATTCCGTACCAGCTAGAGTCTGCGAACTTTATTTGGCGAAGTCGAGAAATTCGGGACCTAATCATGTGTTTGCGAGCAATTAACGATCCAACGGATTCTCTCGCCACCATTAACGCCTTGCGTTCACCTATCTATGGTTGTGGAGACGATGATCTTTACCGATACCGAGTCAATGGGCATGGAAGCTGGAATTTTGCTGAACTCCCAGAAGCCTCTACCGATGACCCCGCAGACATAACCTTAAAGGGGCTTAGACACTTAGCTTCTCTTTATTCCCTTCGAACTTTACTCTCACCTTCAGAGCTAATCGAGAAATTAATTAGTGACCGGCAACTCTATGAGCAGGCAGTGATTAGTCACAGACCTCGCGACAGTTTGCGCCGGCTCCGTTACGTTGTCGACCAAGCCAGAGCCTGGAGTGACGCAACAAGCGGCACTCTTCATAGGTTTTTGCGTTGGGCAAGTTCACAAGCAGACAAAAACAGTAGAGCAGTGGAAAGTGTGCTTCCTGAATCCGATAATGACTCGGTAAGAGTAATGACTATTCACGCTGCAAAAGGCCTCGAATTTCCTATAACAATAGTGGCAGGCCTTGCTGGAGCGAGCAACCGGTCTCAGGGTTTGCAGGTCGGTTTCAACTCTGAGGCTTCTAGCCCCGTGATTCGCTGCAAGACAGGAGTTGAATCATCAGGATTTTCTGACTGGCTTAAGAACAAAAATTCTCTCGAGCAAGCTGAGAGGATCCGGCTTCTATACGTAGCTTGCACTCGAGCATCGGACCATCTAATAATCTCCGTTCATAGAAGCGACCGAAGTAAAAGACTTCGTGGCGAAATGAATGCCGCAGAATTAATTTGTGATGGCTGCGTTAGCCATACAGACATAACTTTTACTGTTCCACCGTTACCAGCACAGCCACTCATCAAAAAGCATGAGAAAATTCAGACACACCGACCTGGCCGTAAAGATTGGGAGGCGCGCAGAACATTAGCGCTCAGCCTGCCAAACCACCTCCGTTCGATTAGTCCTACGGGTATAGCTCGACTAGCGAGAAAGCATCCAATTACTCAAAACGAAGAAGGGCTTAATAAACACAGGCAAGATTTGTCGGAAATACCCTGGAGAAAGGGCAGATATGGCAGCGCATTAGGTCGAGCCGTACACGGGGTCCTTCAGACCATAGATCTGTCTACAGGAACAAATATTGCAGCCCTATCAGCTTCTCAAGCTGGTGCCGAATCAATAAGCCACCAATCTGAGCTGGTAGAGGCTTTCGTCACTTCCGCTCTCGAAACAGAAATAATTAAATCCGCTGCTAGGCAACGCCATTGGCGAGAGCTCTACGTCGCTGCCCCAGTTAATGGACTTGTTCTTGAGGGTTACATCGATCTGATGTATCAAGAGGATGATACTAACGAGCTAATTCTTATCGACTACAAAACAGATCAAATCACTGATTTGACGGCTGAAGACAAGGTTTCACAATACCGCCTTCAAGGCGCCGCTTATGCTTTTGCAGTGGAGGCCACAACCGGACAACAAGTCAAGGAAATGAAATTTGTGTTTCTTTCTTCCGAAGGAGAGCCGGCGAGAGTCCAACTCGTCAATGACCTGCACCTAGCAATTGCAGAGGTTGAGCTTCTTACAAAGCGCGTGGAGGGGCATTAAAACCGCCCATTAAAGCCCCGATATGGGAAGCAAGAGAAATCGTCAGGCGGTCATGCCCATATGCCCCAACTACTTGACATCCGATTGGTACGCCCGACGCACCAATTCCTATTGGCGGAACCGTAGATGGCAAATACGCCATACCAACCATCGTCGTCCACTTAGCTACATCTCGATAGGGTCTATCCTCCCCATTACATATGAGTGTCCGCTTCGACCAATCGCCAGTCTGTTGATGGTGGAATGGTGGCACGAAAGATACTGGAAGGATTATCGCATCGTATGAAGAAAAGAAATGTTCCCAAGCTTTTCGAATTTCTTCCCGTCGAACATGATGGTCTAGCCAAATGCGATGCCCAGGGCCATTACTTTGAGTGCTTTGAGAAGTGGCACGTTGCACTAACCACAAACCCAACATTGCTGCTTCTTCAGGATCTATAGCTGGCCGAGCTTCACGATCTACCTGGAAGCCATCGGCTTCGAGAGCCGAGACGGCTATATCAACGGTCTCAAGAACCTGCGCGTCAACCGGACAAAACTCGTCATCAAGCCAGGCACCGATTCGCAATTTTCGTACATCGGTCGGCGGGTCAGGTAGCTTAACGACCCAAGGTTTCTTGCTACGAACCATAATGCCGAGCAGAAGATCCAGATCGGAAGCGCTCCGAGCTATTGGTCCAAACACATTTATATCCGCTTCATTTAAACCACCATTTTCGTAATCTAAGTAGCCAGTTGTTGGTATTAAACCAAAACTCGGCTTATGACCCCAGACTCCGTTAAAAGCAGCTGGGAACCGAATCGAACCACCTATATCAGTGCCTATTTCAAAAGAAGTAAAGCCCATAGCCACTGCCGCTGCCGCGCCTCCAGATGAACCTCCCGGAACTCGCTCGAGATCCCAGGGGTTATTTGTAGTACCAAACATTTCGTTGTAGGCCTGAATATCGCCAGACCACCTCGGCAAATTTGTTTTACCCATAACAATAGCCCCAGCATCACGCACAGCCCGGACAACTGCGGCATCATCATTAGGCACATTCTCTGAGAGCTCTACCGCTCCACCGGTTGATCGCAGCCCCTCGGTCGCTAACGCATCTTTAACAGTTATCGGAATACCGTGAAGCGGTCCTAAGGTTTCTCCTCTGCTTGTCTTCTCGTCTGCTAACTTAGATTCGCTCAAAGCCCGCTCGAAATCACGAGTAACAACTGCATTAATTTCATGGTCGAGTCTCTCAATACGCTCTATGTAGTGAGCTGTTAGCTCACTACTCGTAACCTCACGGTTTCGAATCAACTCAATTTGTTTCGTCGTAGACAACAGCCCAAGATCAGTCATGCCCAGCTCCTTCTTCCCATTTCTGAATCACTTTCCCGACAGAAATAACGTTTCGCTACCACCCGCATTAACGATTACCCCAACTTTTTTGCCAACCCAATCTAGTCTGCCCCATCTAGCAGATCCCCCACTCAATTCAATTAGCCCTAGCTCAGAGTCTCCCATATCTAACAAAGTGCGTTCGCCTCGAACAACCAGTTTTATTACCGTGTCTCCATCTATCAGAGCATCTAAATTACGCTGGTCTTCATTTAGCGAATCAAAAATACCATCACGATTAACAATTTGGCCATCCCGAACTATCTGATTCGCTGTTTCGGTTTCAATTTTGTCTGCAACTACCCCTATATTCAGCAACACATCACCCGAGACTTTCTGACGTGCCCAATCTTCTCCATTCGCTGAACGCGTCAACGCTACATACATTTTTTCTGATTCTCTCAGCGCAGCTTCCCCTGTTTCAACACCAAGCGCCTTTAACGAATAAACCACTTTGCCTTCTATCGGGTCAGTCGCATATAGGTACTCTCCGTCTATGCGTGCCTCTACTGCATCTAGACCTTGACTTCTGAGCAAACACAATGGCTCGGTCACAACTCTTTCCGTAGTCGAAATCGTCATCTCGTCTTCTGTGACACGCAAAGCTGCTGCTTCAATTTGCCTAACACTACCACTAGCCAAATCAAGTGAATC
>CAJQGN010000108.1 GCA_905477545.1 uncultured Acidimicrobiales bacterium
GTCTAAATTCAATAATTCTTTAGGGCTCACGTGTTTCGGCTCTATGCGCAGCCAGCTTAGTGATAACGCGATCAAAGAAATCGTCTTCCTGTAAACCCGGCACCATCAATTTGTTGTCTATCACCCAGCTCGGTGTACCGGTTATCCCCCACTCCAGCGCCTTGTTAACAGACACGCTGATTGCTGGCTTCAGTTCATCACTTAGAACCACTCTCTGCAGTAGATCAGTTGGGATTTCAGAATCAGCTATTAGCTCAGACAAAACTTGGGGTGATTCGATATCTAATTCCTTGACCCAGATCGCTTCGAACAGCCTGTCCATCAGCAACCGCGTGTTCGCTGGGTCGATATGATCCATCAGCAATACTGCTTGATGTGCTCGCCTAGTTGGTCGAAATTTGGTGGGTGGCACGAATGGTAATTCTAAGTCGTCAGCTAACTTTGCAATTGCTCTGAATCTCCTGTTGTTGATCTGTCCACCATCTGGAATCTCAGGATGTAGCTCATATGGCATCCAGCTAATAGCAACATCATGCCTCTTTTCGAGACGGGCCGCACGGGCCCAAGCTAAGTAACACCAAGGTCAAATAAAGTCTGACCAAACAACAATAGGGAGCAAGATGTTCTCTGACGGTATACCTTCACTTGTCATGGACTTTACGATTCCCAACGACATCAAGTCTCTACTCGATGATCTAGATCACTTTATAGAAGATGTTATAAGACCGATAGAGAATGAAGATGACAATATCCGGTTCTTCGATCATCGTCGCGAGGATGCTAGAACCGACTGGGAGCGAGATGGTCTTCCAAACGAGGAGTGGGAATCCCTGCTTGTGAGAATGAAGAGAGAAGCTGACGCTGCAGGGTTTTTGAGATGGCACTTACCGAAACGGTTTGGTGGTCAGGACGGCACGAATTTAGGGATGGCAATTGTTCGTGAACACTTGGCACGAAAAGGCCTGGGTCTACACAACGACTTGCAGAACGAAAGCTCAATAATTGGGAATTTTCCAACTGTCTTAATGATGGAAAAGTTCGGCAGCAAGGCCCAACAGACTGAGTGGATTCCGAAATTGTTGGAGGGATCTGCGAGAATAGGCTTCGGGCTAACCGAACCGCTGCATGGTTCTGATGCTACTTGGATGGAAACTACTGCCACACGCGATGGCGACGAGTGGGTTATCAGCGGAGAGAAATATTGGAACACTGGTCTACACCACGCAACTCATGACTACATCTTTGCTCGGACTTCTGGTAACCCCGGTGAAGGACACGGCATAACATGTTTTATCGTGCCGGTAGATACGCCTGGGTTCAAAGTAGAAGAGTTCATGTGGACGTTCAACATGCCAACTGATCATGCACACGTGCGATTAACTGAAGTTCGAGTCTCGAATGATGACATTCTTGGCGATGAAGGGCGTGGGCTTCAAACCGCTCAATTGTTTGTGCATGAAAATCGAATTCGTCAAGCGGCTTCTTCGGTCGGCGCTGGCTTACATTGCATCGATACCGCTGTCGATTACGTGAATAACCGAACGACTTTTGGCAAGCCACTGTCACAGAACCAAGCCATTCAGTTTCCATTAGCTGAGTTGTACACGGAAGCTGAAATGATCAGGGCCCTTATTTGGAAAACAGCTTGGCAGATGGACGAAGGTGTTGACTATATGGAAATAACCGATCGAGTTGCAATGTGTAACTACAGAGGAAATCGATTCTGTTGTGATGCCGCCGATCGGGCGATGCAAAGTTGCGGTGGTAATGGTTACAGCAGAAATATGCCATTTGAGCACATATACCGCCATCACCGACGGTACCGGATCACCGAGGGCGCTGAAGAGATCCAAATTCGAAAAGTTGCTGGCAAACTGTTCGGGTACGCTGGCCGAGCCAAAGGTTAGAGAGGATTAGAAGCAGCTAATTCCGGCCTCATGTTTGGTTAGCGAGGCCGGAATTAGTTGTAATCAAGGACTTTCAGAAGTCAGTGTATTAGTAATTTAATTTTCACTTATTCGGGCTGTTGCGTTCCCAGTCAGTACAAATTTTTCGTCTTGATTCGTAGTGCTGATTGTCAGATCTACAACAGTTCCACCTTCTTCTTCTCTTATTGCTGCTATCTCCGCTCTGGCCGTCAACGTATCCCCAGGCCAAACTTGATTGACGAAACGCACCCCGTAATAGGTTAGTTGTCCGTCTCCGACGTAATTGGTAACCATTCTCCCGGTCATCCCCATGGTTAACATTCCATGAGCGAACACGGTTGGATAACCTGCAACTTCAGTGACAAACTTCTCGTCTGTGTGGACCGGATTATAGTCGCCAGATGCTCCTGCATATTGGACTATTTGAGTTCGTGTTAAGTCTTCGACTATTAGTTCCGAATAGGAATCGCCAATGGCTAGTTCTTGTTTTTTGAGTGTCATGTTCCTACTTCTCAATCACTTTTTCTGTGACTACGCCTACGCTGCGAGCTGTTATAACTAACTCACCGTTTTGATCGCGATACTCGGTGATACTTTCGTTGAACTTAAGCACTCCGGCACGCTTTGACTCTTTTTCCCAACTATCGCCGGGTGTATTTACCGCACTCAATATGTCACCAGGTTTTAGATGTCGATGATATGTGTAATGTTGCTCTGCGTGCAGTCCGCCTGCAGATCCACCAGATTTTTTCTCACCAGCTTTTGAATCTGTTTCTTTAGCTTCGTCACTGGTGTTCGAAGTTCCTGATGCTGTGCCTCCGCTACCGAACCACTTTTGACCATCTTTTGGCCTCAAAAAATAGTTTGGATCGAACTGCGCACTGGATTGCACAAATGTAGGCGGGGCTATGATTGAGCCACATTCGCTACTCTGCGCATAATTTTCATCTTGATAGATCGGGTTACTATCTCCGATAGAACGCGCAAACATAAGAATATGTGAACCCTCGACCGGAAAGCGGTCTATTGCCATGATCTCCCCTTCTTGAAGAAGTTTGAAACCTTGATCATGTCATCAAAAAATCCTTCATGCATTTTTATTATTAAATTTTACTGAAGAACCGAACACAATGCAGGACGGATTTTAGCTGGCGCCTCACTCATCATCATGTGACCTACCGGACCTAAATGAATTAGTTCCACGTCTTCGATCTCTGCAGCTAAAAGCAAAGAAGCTGTCGGTGGTGTCATTTTGTCTTCTTCGCCAATAAAAATGGCCACCGGGCATCTTATTAGCGATGGGCTAATACCAGCCTCGTAGGAATTACACGCTGCCAAGTCGTTGTATATGACCCCATTTGCAGCTCGGCTCAATAATGCTTGGCTACCTCCGCGCATCCAAAATCCTGGGGCTGGGTTCCTAGCAATATGAGCTTTCGTTCCGAGCGACCAAGAAGTAATCAGGTCTGGTGCTAGGACTTCGTTGTTCGATGCTGCTTGCAGTAGATCTGGATGAACGGGCATTGATAACGCTGTTCCCATCAGAACAAGCCGTTCTACATTTAGCGGCGACTTAGCCGCGAGTTCAATTCCGATTAAAGACCCCATTGAATGTCCAATGACTCGGGCTGGACCCATATCTAGGTGTTCGATAATCTCGCTTAACCAGCTAGCCATTTGGCCAACGGATGGAATTAGTTCACCAGTTGAGGCTCCATGACCTGGAAGATCAACGGCTAATGCCGTATATCCGTGATGCGCAAGGTAACGGGTCTGAAGGTTCCATACCGTTCGATCCATTCCGGCACCATGAACAAGAAGCACAATGGGATGCTTGCCATCCACTTCGACTCCGCCAGTAGCAAAGTTGACGGTATTTCCTTGAAACTTGATTTGCACCCTTTTTAACCCTTCTGCGAAGCTCTTAGAGCTTGTTTAAGATCAGCGATAATGTCCTTGGGATCTTCCAAACCGACAGAAAGCCGGATCAAATCTTCGCTTACACCGGCAGCAGAAAGTGCTTCTGCACTCAGTTGCTGGTGGGTGGTGCTCGCAGGATGGATCACTAATGTTTTTGCATCGCCGACGTTCGCTAGATGAGAAGCAAGTTTTACATTCTCGATAAATTTCTTTCCACGATCACGACCGCCGGAAATTCCAAAACTGAGGATTGCACCAGACCCCTTCGGGAATAATTTTTTTGCTAACTCATAGTCAGGATGCGTTTCAACTGTCGGATGGCTCACCCATTCGACGGCATCGTTTGCTAATAAAAAATTAATAACTTCAGCTGTGTTCGCTACATGTTTATCCATACGAAGCGGCAACGTCTCAATCCCCTGAAGCAGATGGAAGGCATTCATAGGGCTCATGGCGGCACCAAAGTCCCTAAGCCCTTCGGCGCGAGCTCTAACAGACATGGCCTGATGGCCAAATTCTTGTGTAAACGAGATCCCATGGTAACCGTCATAGGGCTCAGAAAGAGTTGGAAACTTACCATTTTCAGCCCAATCGAAACGTCCACCATCTACTAGGACGCCGCCAAGCGCTATGCCATGACCTCCCATAAACTTTGTGACGCTATGCATTACTATGTCTGCACCTAACTCGATCGGCTTTTGGAGATAAGGAGTGCTAAAGGTGGCGTCAACCATTAGCGGAACACCGTTTTTATGAGCAATGGCAGCAACCATCTCAACATCTAGGACCTCAATTCCAGGGTTTCCTAACGTTTCAGCAAAAAGAACTTTCGTCTCCGGTCGGATCGCGTTTTTCCAAGCCGTTGGGTCTCGAGGGTCGACAAATGTTGTGGTGATTCCAAATCTAGGCATTGTAAGGCTGAGCATGTTGTGTGTTCCGCCGTAGATGTTTCGGCTCGCCACCACATGATCACCAGCACTCATTATTGTTGCGCAAGCTAAGTGAAATGCAGCCATTCCGCTAGCTGTGCATACAGCGCCGACTCCACCTTCAAGAGCTGCTATTCGTTCTTCGAGAACTGTCACTGTCGGGTTTGAGATACGACTATAAATATGGCCTGGCTCTTCTAAGTTGAACAGACCAGCTGCCTGTTCACTATCCACGAAACTGTATGAAGTGGTTTGGTAGATGGGAACTGCTCGCGCTCCAGTCGTTGGATCTGGTTCTTGTCCGGCATGTAAACTCAACGTGTCGAAACCCATAAAATCAGGCTGAACCATAAAGAATCTCCTTTTCCGTGATTCCAATCGTACGGCTGAAATCTTCATCTCATACTCCAAAGAGACCATGTCGTCGCGATAGCGTCAAATACTAAAGACTCTCAGATCTAACCAAGTCGCAAAATTTTCAAAAACTTGTGCTTACTCTTCACAATTTCTCATTAGCGGGTCTATTGCAACTAGATTTGTTCGATGCAGCTAATTAGACCGATCTTCGTCACTGGGGCCTGCTCAGGAATTGGGCTAGCCCTCTGCCAACGGCTGGAGTCTGCAGGGAGTCATGTTGTATCGATCGATATAAATGATCGTTCGAGTGAATTGCATTCTTTAGATCATTGGAGATGCGATCTAAGTGACCCAACCAGTGTCGACACTTTGATCGCCGATCTAGAATCTTGTTACGATTTGACGCTAGCTGGTTCCTTAATCAATGTCGCTGGCGTCCCAGGCACTATTGCTTCTGCTTCGGTCATCGAGGTCAATACATTGGCCGTACGAAAGCTCAGCAGGACATTCGCTTCGTGGCTCCCACCTGGATCATCGATTGTGAACGTGGGTTCAATTTCTGGGAATGGGTGGCAAGAGCGAATCGAAGCCCACAAGGAGTTCCTGGCGTTAAGCGATGAGGATGCCCGGGCTTGGTGGTTTGATCGAGAAAGCTCTATCGGTATCGATTCATACTCATTTAGCAAAGAAGCTGTGATCGTTTGGACTATGAGACATGCCGGAGAATTGCTGGGAACTGGCATACGGTGCAATATCGTAAGCCCAGGTCCAGTAGAAACTCCGCTCTTGCCTACGTTCAGAAAGCAAATTGGTGATGAGCGTTTGAATTGGGTGATTAGCCACGCTGGCCGGCCTGCATTCTCAGACGAGATTGCACAGGCCATCGAATGGCTCGCAATAGGGGAATCTACCTGGGTTAATGGCCATCACTTAGTAGTCGATGGCGGTTATACCTCAGGCTTACTTTCCGGTTGGTTAGACACAACAAATGCCCCGCCGAAGAGAACCGACTGAAGCGCACTTGGTGAATCCTTGGATAAAAGAGTTCAAGTAAATTCCTATGTAGACAGAACAATATGCTGATGTTCGCCCAGGCCCGGAGCGCGAAATGGATCATCACCGGCGCCTTTAATAAGCTGTCCAACTTGCGAAAGCGGTCCCCACTCCGATGTTTCTGCGTGTTCGACCACTAAACCATTGGAGCGTGCGATCGAAGAGCCAACGAAACCTTTCGACTCGACAGGTAAATCTGTCCCATTTTCTCGCCAAAACCACTCACCGTCAAGTTCCACATATGTTCTCTGATCCGACTCTCCTTTGTGATCAAAACCTCCAGTTTCTATAAGGTCTCGACCTTCATAGCTAACAAACTCTGCTATCTGAACTGCCGTCGTCGTTTGTGTCAATGAGGTATGTACGGTTAAAATTTCTTCCGTTCTAGATCGATGGAACCATGCAGCGATGACTCCAAACGCCGCTATGAGTGGCGTAGCGGCATCATGCACTGGAACAGATAGAAACACAGGGTCCTCAAATCCGCCTTGTGCTGCCATTACTCCACCCAACGCTTGCAACAAAGGGTCGAAAGCTGGGATTTTCGCCATTTCTTCATCAGCACCATAACCAGGACTTTTGACCAAAACTAGATTTGGCTGTTCCTGGCGCAGTTTCTCTTCTGAGCATCCTAGTTTTTCGGCGACGCCTGGTCGGAAATTTTCT
>CAJQGN010000109.1 GCA_905477545.1 uncultured Acidimicrobiales bacterium
ATCAGCAGAACCCGATATTGCAGCCAAACCCCCACGGGCTTGAGCTGCTCCATCCAGCATCGCTTTGTTAGCATCGTCTCCGTTCGGACCGAATCCCGACACTCTGCCATAAATGAGACGATCATTTAACTTTCGCAGACGTTCGTAGTCTAAACTCATTCTTTCCAGTGCTTCTGAGCGGTAATTTGTTACAAATATGTCGGACTCTTTTATTAGCTCATGAAGAACTCGCTGACCTAGCTTGCTGTGAGCATCTATAGCTATTGATTTTTTACCTCGATTCATAGCTACCTGTTGGCTGCCCATTACATCCATATCAAAGTCGAAACCTGGACCGCGCGCATAACGGTTTAGCTCCCCGCCAGGAGGTTCAACTTTTATTACTTCTGCGCCCATATCGCTAAGAAACGCACCAACGTGTGGCCCTTGGACAGCAACTGTCATATCAAGAGCTTTAAGTCCGGTTAATGGACCATTTGATAAATGTGCAGAACCCAAGTTCTTATTCCCCTCGTCATCGCGCCTTAAACGAATTCCGACGCCCCCATTACAACTATTAATCACCCGTCCTCATCTGGCAAACCATTTGGCTGACTTCTTCAATAGTTAGGGCACTTTGTGCATCAATGGACTATCGTTTCAATGAGACGTTGCCAATGGGATTAAACGGCGAGGTTATAAGGGAGCCAAAATGAATACACCGAATCGTCCTGATGTGACTGACTGGGCGAATGATTTCGATCCTTATCATGAAGAGTATCTGACCGATCCGTACCCCATTTGGAAAGATATTCGCGAGAGTGGCTGTCCAATCGCACACACTGATCGTTTCAACGGGGTGTATCTACCTACTAAGCATGAAGATATATCTGCCATAGCCCACGACACTGAAAATTTTTCATCCAAATCAGTGATTATTAGTGACGTTCGAGTTGAAGACCTTGGTTCGTTTAGCTCACCTCCGATAACTTCAGATCCACCCGATCATCAAGATCATAGGCGCGTGTTGCTCCCAGCGTTCTCAGCAAAAGCCATTGAAAAATGGCTACCGATAACACGCGATATTTGCAACGAGTTACTAGATGAGTTCGCTGAAAACGGGTCTTGCGATGCGAGTGAAAGTTATGCCAAACATATTCCTGTAAAAGTAATCGCAAGAATGATTGGGATACCTGAAAAAGATGGAGACATGTTCAGAAGATGGGTTTACGAGCTTCTCGAGGCCGGGCCGACGGATGTCAAATTAGCGACAAAAGCAACTTCCGAAGTTTTTGAATATTTTGGAACTTTTATTGAATCACGAAGAAATGATCCCCGTGACGATATTTTAACTTATCTACTTGAAGCAGACATGAACGGGAAGCCTCTCGATGATAGACAGATCAGCGGAGGGCTTTTTTTATTACTTCTCGCTGGGATAGACACAACCTGGGGAACGATCGGTTCGTCTATTCTTCACCTAAGTCAAAACAGTGAAGACAGACATCGGTTAGTTAATGACCCAGAAGCCATGGACACAGCAGTCGAAGAGTTTTTGCGCTTCTATTCTCCCGTTTCTATGGCCAGAGTAGTTACAAACGAGGTTGAAATTTCAGGAACAACACTGTGTCCAGGGCAGCGAGTCATGCTTCCTTTCGCTTCAGCTAACCGAGATCCGGATTTTTTAGCTGACGCCGAAGAATTTCAGATTAGTCGAGAAGTCAACAGGCATTCAGCTTTCGGATTAGGCATTCACCGTTGTCTGGGATCTAACCTTGCACGCATGGAAATCAAAGTCGCTTTAGAAGAATGGCTTAAGAGAGTTCCGGAATTTGAATTGACTGACTCTAATAAGGTCACATGGGCAGGCGGCCCAGTAAGAGGACCACGTTCTATCCCCTTAACTTGGGAAACTAGTCAGGACACTGCGGTCAAAAGAAACAGCGCTTCAGCCGAAAGCACTTGAGTCCTATGAAAATAGGATTGTTCACGCCGCTTCGTTCACCGGCAGCAACTCCCGAATTTCTGCGTGAGTTTGCGCAAGGCGCCGAATCCATGGGGGTTAACTCGTTTTGGTTAGGGGAACATGTAGTTACTTTTGACCAGTACGACTCAAAATACCCGGGTAGCAGTGATGGTGTTTTCCGATTCCCTGAGGGAAGCGGATTGATGGACATGGTCAGCAGCATAGGATTTTTGGCTGCCTGCACAAAGACTCTTAGGCTTGGCACCGGTATTTGCATACTCCCTCAAAACAATCCAGTTTATGTAGCCAAAGAGTACGGAACTCTCGATTTTTTGAGCGGTGGTCGCCTTGATTTCGGGGTAGGTGTCGGATGGAGTTGGGAAGAGTTTGAGGCGCTCGGTGCGCCATGGCCTAACCGAGGTAAACGTTGCGATGAATACCTCGAAGTAATTACTTCATGTTGGACTGATGAAGTCAGTTCTTTCTATGGTGACATGTACCAATTGGCTCCATGCCGGGTGTATCCAAAACCGGTACAAAAGCCAATGGTGCCGATAACA
>CAJQGN010000110.1 GCA_905477545.1 uncultured Acidimicrobiales bacterium
GTTGAATCTGTAGAGCCCAAAGCTAAGAATTTGTTTACATCGATATCAAATGTTTGAGATCTTTCAGGAGAAAGAAACACAACCTCGACATCTCTAAACAGTCTTTTTCCATCTGCATTTTCGAAGCTTGCAAATAGCTGGCGCAATCCTTCTTCTCCGCTACCAATGGTGCAACCGGAGTAACCTTTCTCTATCGTACATTCAGCATTTTTGATTAGATTTGGTTTCAAGTAGAAACTGTCGTTTGCCTCTTCATAAACGATTGTAAGTTCGAGTACCTGATCAGCCTTAATTTGAATTGTTCCTAGAGATCCGAAAGTTTGATCCGGTGACGCTCTGAACTCCACGGAAACTTCTCCGACTTCGAAACCTTTAAACCCACATTTGCCATTTCGCTTCGTGTCGAGTACATCTCCACCAGGAGCAACGTTGCCGGTGTCTTGACATTCCAATATTTTGGAACGCTGCGTTAGTCTCAGGGACCAGTCTTCGAGTTGAGAACCTCCCGCACAAATGGACACACACACTTCCAACTGCATTTCATCGCCAGGGAGCATAGCCTTAGCATTTCCATACAAATCAGACGGCACAAAATCGGAAGGCAAATCGTAGAGAGACATAACTAGACTCTCACCAGTTTTATAAAATTTTTGTGACGTAGGTGAAACCCTTTGAACTAGGCGGAGCGCTGTCGTAGGATTCGGAGCGGCAACTTCGAACCGCTTACTCATTGACTCAGACTTGATTGAAACAATTGTCCCGTCTTCGACCGGAACCACTTGATTATCAACGACTTTGAACAACTTACCGCTTACTCCACCATCTCCTTCTTGCAAGGATAACTCCGGGACTTGCTCTACTTCATCTGGCGTAAGATCAAAATACGGCGAGTACTTAGTGCCTAAACCTGGAGCCGAGGCGCGCACCCGATATCTCCCTGTAGGCAGGGAATCAAACAAATATAAACCCTCGCTATCAGTCTGAGTGCTACTGATAACCACATCGCTATCATCATCGGTTAGGAAAAGCGTTTCTGGCGCTATTAAAAGCTCGACATCGACCGCATCTACCAAAGAACCGCCAACTAGCCCAGTTAACGAAGAGGACTCTCCCTCTAGAAACATTGGTTGGTTTATACCTCGACCAATAATTTCTTTTGCTCTGGCTGGGTCATCAACAAAACCTGACCATGTGTCTTGATAACCGGCTTTAGAGTAGAGCAGTTTATATGTGCGTTTTTCGTTTAGTCCTCTAAGTTCGAAGGTGCCATTTTTTTCGCTAACGCCTTGACTAACTACCGTATCCATGTCGCTTGGGTCATAAGCTTTGATAGTCACATAATGCAGCGGGCTACGCGTCCGTAAGTCCAGGACTGATCCTTGCAGAAAAGAATCTCCTGCCGCCGAGTTCCCTGAGCCAGTAACAAAAGCGTTTTCTAAGATATTAGGATCAAGCGTCACCTGGTTACCAAAATTGGCCAATCGGTTGTGTAAAACTAGACCGAAAATTACGCAGGTAATCATCAATCCAAAAAATGAGAATAGCCACCTTCCTAATTTTGGTTTTTGGACAAAGTTAAATAATTGTGGGGCTACATCCTCGATGTTTTTAGCCCCTAACGTTAAAACTCGGCTCGCTGGTTGCCCAACCCAAGGTCGAGGTCCTTGAACTCGTACTTCAACGGTCGCTTCCTCTTGCCTTTTTATCTGAACGCGTGGTTTTGAGAACTGCACCTCTGTGAGGGCCTCTGGGTCATCAGCTTCCAACTCTAACCAAATATCTGAATTGCCATGGTTAGCTGCAGTAAGGACGAACTCAGTTTTCTTTCCGCTAATAGCTCTATTGGGATATACGTCGAGCGTTACGAAATCAACACTTTCGACTATTACCGTAATGCCAGATGTCAGAATTCTTTCAGGGAATACTGCGCTACGACACTGGAGGGTTAGCGTATGTTCACCCGCAGGAAAATCAGATGGCAAATTAATACATAATTCAAAAAATCCTGAGTCGCCTGGAAAGAGCTGCAGCGCTTCTTCTGCTCCGGTCACCCAATCCGGGTCAACTCCAAGCACTCTGATTGAATATGAATCGATAACATCAGCCTGGTTTGCTATTTGAACAGCTACTTCAACTGGCTCAGACTGATCATGGAAAACTACTTTAGGTTCAACGGAAAGTGATACAGCCATCAGCGTCCCTCGTGATTTCCTATGTCAAGCCCACCAGAGGTAATCAATTCGCGTAGTTCCCTACGAATACTTTCGATAACCGCTATTTGCTCTACCAGCTTTAGTTTATGTTTGAAGGCTAACTCAACACGGGTCAGCACTTTTTTGCGTCCACCGTTACGGATCCGACTGACACTTTTCCGTCGACGGCAGGATCATTTTGGGGATCGATTATCAACGCCGCTAAGTTCTTATCATCTGACTTGAAAACAACCGTCCAGACCCTGTTGTTAGTTAGCCCAGGAAGAATGAACTTTCCATCTTTAGATGCTGTAACCGTGCTCAATATCAAGCTACCTGAGGAGGCGACGACATCTATATTACACACGGCTTCGTTTGTCGAAAGTGAAATAGTCGATCCCTCAAGTTGGTAGGTCGAGGGCACTAACCTGACATTAAGGGGAAGTCGACTTGCGCCCTTAGGGACAGCAGGTAGATCAAACGAAACGCTTTCATAGCCTTCTGCTTTAAAAGTCACAACGTAGTGTTGACCAACTTCGAGGCCAGTGAATTCGTAAGTGCCATCGCTTGTGCTTAGCGTTTGCCCTTTTAATGTGCCATCAGACACCAGTACCTGAACGTTAGGTATGCCCAGATCTTCAATGCTTTCGCTTGAGCTGGACAGCTGAATCTTTCCAACTAGTGAATTTGTAGAACTGTAAATCTGAACGGTTTCTGACAGATACGTTGTAGATCCAGCGCCTACCTCGATAACAAGATCACGGCTATCATAGCCGGGTTTCGAAAACGTCAATACGTATGTCTTGAGCGGGGGCAGGCTAAGAACGGCGAATTTTCCTTCCTCCACGGTTCTTGTCGCTACAGAAAATTCTCCAGAGGTCGCCAAAATTTCGACATCAGCTAAATCAAGCAATTGACCGTTGGACTCGCCTTGTATCGCTGCTGCTACCTGTCCTTCAATAGACGAAGGCTGAGCAACTAGATCAAACGTTAGTTCTTCTAGATTCTGACCTTGGCTTAGGTCTATTTCGGTAAGCATCGTGTCGTATCCGCTCGCAGCTATCATCACGCTGTAGCTAGCCGGAGTCTGAAGGTTCAGTTGCTCAAAAGCGCCATCAGCTTTAGTTGCTAATTCGTACTTAGTGGCATTTTTCTCTTCCGCTGTCGCCGAGGGCCCGATTACGATAGAAGCTTCTGAAATTGGGTCCCCAATCTTATTCCTCACATAGCCTTGTAAGCGGCCCGGCACACCCTCCAGAAAAATATTACCTAAGTCCAAAATTGCACCCGAACGAATCCATTGAACGCCTTGATAGCTATCTTGCAAGCCATCACCATAAGCCCTGAACATATACGGGCCTGCTGGCATTAATGGAACCTCGAATGAGCCATCCTCGTCTATAGCGCCTTCATAAACTTCCCCGCTTTCAGCGAGTGACGAGAAAATAACCCCTCCACGGGACAAAGCTGAGCTATTCGAAGCTGCCAGAGCACGTCCACGGACGCGTTTAGTTGGCAAGCTTTCACTTCCCAGACCTACATTAAAGTAATTTATTGGGTTGCCAGCTTCATTAACTTCAAAGGTGTTCGCGCCAACGGCAGTTTCTTGCGCCCGGCCAGCCGCCCAAAAGCCCACGAATATAGCGACAACCCATAGGGCTAGTATTGAGATCAGGATTAACGCTGTCAGTAGCCCTCTACCTAGTAAAGGCTTTTGGATAAAGGTTATGAGCTCGCTTTTAGGTTCTTCGGATCCCAGCAGCTCAACCCTAAACTCGCGCGGAGCAGGGCTACCTATAAATGGCCGCCGGTGTTTCGCTACAACCTCAAACGCTCTGATTCCCTGCGGTTGCACAATCGCCGAATCTGGGGATATGGAAAATTTTAGCTCACCAACTGGGTCAAGGGCTGAAACGCCTAGGGCCACTTGCGAGTTACCATCATTCGATACCGTTGCGACTATTTTCGCTTTGCTTCCGCGCGACAATTGGCGCGGCGCGGCAGTTAGGTTAGCTTCCAGTCGCTCTTGTACATTCACGCTAACTTCGAGAGCCCCGTCGGCGATGGCAAGTTCGCTACCAACGTCAACGGTGAAATTTAAATCCCCTACAGATGTTGTCTGCGGCAATGTAATGTCAA
>CAJQGN010000111.1 GCA_905477545.1 uncultured Acidimicrobiales bacterium
CCGCTCGATCTAATTCTGTAGCAAGTGGGTGCCGCTTCTCATAAAGTTTATTTTGGTCGTAACCCGCGCCGATAATCCAGTCGCCGGGGTTGACTTCTGCGGCACGAGAGGCGACAGCGTCAAGAATATCTTGGATACTCTCTATAGGAGGACTCGATAAATTGACTCTTCGAAGCGAGTCGCCAAAATGAGACATGTGCTGATGGGCATCATTGAATCCTGGAACAATTGTCTTACCGGCGGCATTAATTACTTTTCTGGCGTCATACCGTTTCGCGTCTTGATCGTTGCCAACGAAAATAATACGATCTCGGTAAATTCCAATAGAAGAAGCTTGAGGTCTATTATCGTCGACGGTAACGATATTGGCATTAATGATGAGAAGGTCGAGCTTCACCAAGTTTGCAGTTCTGGCATTACTTCTGCAGCGAACAAACGCATGCTATCTTCAGCCTCTGAATGAGGAATTCCGCCGAATCGAAAACATGTAGCTAACTCGAAATCTCCCATCATTGTTTTGCGCTGAACGAATTGTTCCAAAATTTGTTCAGGCGTTCCGTAGGCAGTTGCTTGCATGAATCCATCGAGGAACCCGCTAGTACCGACTTTCTTAAGAGTCTCAGCGGCTTTAGCATAAGCGTCATATCCCTCAGTATTAGCGAAGTGATCTCCCATCACTTCGTAGTGCTCCAAAACACTACCCAAGTACGTTCCCATGTACCGCTCTGCACGTTCCTTTGCTATTGCCTCGTTCGGATGGCAATAGCAAAAGTCTGCGGTCATCGGAGGAGGAGCATCAACGCCGTGGAATTCCTTAAAAAGCTCCCGCCATCGATTAATCGAAGGCATTCGACTTTTCCATGAACGATCGGCGAACATCACCATTCGAGCCCCAAGGCGCGCAGCGGACTCAACAGAGTCATCGGAACTAGCAACTGCGTATACTCGGCCGTGCATATCAGACCTAGGGCGAGGACGAATTTCTATTTTAGGTTGCTCGTAATAAGGCCCCGACCCCTCAATGAAGCCCGTCTCAAGCGCTTCTAAAACCATCGCCGAACTCTCATCGAACCGTTCGCGGCTTTCATCCATTTCGATACCTTGAAAGGCCGCGTACTCTCTACGGCTAAGTCCACGCCCCATTCCGAACCTGATTCTTCCCGGTGCGACATGCTCGAGCATGGAAATCTTTTCTGCAACTCGGAGCGGGTCATTCCAAGGCATGATGACCGCTGCTGTGCCGAGATCGATCCGTTCTGTCGCTCCAGCTAGGTAAGAGAGAAGTTGCATATTGTCTGGGCACCACGAATAATCAAAGAAATGGTGCTCAGCTGGCCAGATAACGTCAAAGTTAAGATCTTCGGCCATTTTCGCCATTTTAAGCTCTTGCTGAAAGGTCTCTGTGTCATCAAGGTCCCAGCCAACGCTAGAAAATATGAGTTGCATTCCGACATCCATTGAAATCTCCTAAAACTCAATCAGCTAAGTTCTGAGTTTAGACACACATCAGTTTGGATTACTTTTACCGAAGAAGATCTCTAATATTTCGCAACCGCGAATCGGACCAAGGAGAAAAGTAGTATTCAGAGATATCAACTCTGCTAGACGAGGGGAAGTTGACGGGTTACGAGAAGAAATTATTAGAAAGCTACGGGAAGTTCAGTACCGGTAATGCAACGATCCCCGAAGTCGTAAGGAAGAATTTGCTCTAATCGCTAGGCAAGCCTTCAGCGATGAGAGCATACCCATCTAATGCGCCGTCTCTTAAAGCCATTGCGGATTTGTACTCACCACTTTGATACCACGCTAGTAACTTTTCTTTTGACTCGAATTCCATAATGACACAACGTGAACCTGGCGGTTCCTGATTCCCTTCGAGCTTGATGGTGTTTGGGTCGACGACAAGCGGTTTCGCACCATAGGTTCTCATTGACGGCAAAGCAGCCTTGATGTATTGATTTAACGCATCGTTGTCAACGACTGTTTGAATTCCTACTAGATAAGCAGACATAATGAGACTTTAGTTGAATCAAATCAGGACTCTTGGCCGCATCTCGCCTTATCTTAACGCAAGCTTAAGTGCCCTTGTCGAAATGGTTATGAAGTCGTATCGGTTACGTTTATCAGAAATTTTGATTACTAAGCGGACCGGTCTCGCTGCAGTCGCTTTTTGGACCTGGCTCTTAGCCCAGCGTCGAAGGTTATTTTTCTAAGGCGAATGAAGTTGGGCGTTACTTCAACGCACTCATCATCTCCAATAAATTCAAGCGCCTGTTCAAGAGTCAGAATTCTTGGAGGCGTTAATCTGATGGTGTCATCAGAAGCTGCAGCGCGAACATTTGTTTGCTGCTTTTCACGACAAATGTTTACATCCATATCATCAGAACGCGGATTTTCACCGATGACCATGCCCTCATAAACTAACTCTCCCGGACCTACGAAAAGAGAAGCACGTTCTTGAATCGCTGCAACGGCGAAGCCCGTTACCTTACCTTTGCGATCAGCAACAATTGAGCCCGAATGCCGTGTACGAAGTTCCCCGACCCATGGTGTGTAACCCTCGAATACATGGTTAATTAATCCTGTACCCCTGGTCTCTGTTAAGAATTTTGTCCTGAACCCTATGAGGCCCCTAGCAGGAATGACATATTCAAGCCTTACCCAACCAGTTCCATGGTTACCCATGAGCTCCAATTGGCCTCGCCGTTCTCCCAAGAGTTGCGAAACTGCGCCTACATGCTCTTCGGGGATGTCAATCGTTGCGCGCTCAGTTGGCTCATTCAGAACACCATCGATGGACTTTGTTACAACCTCTGGCTTACCTACCGTTAGCTCAAAGCCCTCACGACGCATTATCTCAACGAGCACTGCTAGCTGCAGTTCTCCTCTTCCCTGCACTTCCCATGCATCGGGCCGCTCGGTGTCTAAAACTCGGATAGAAACGTTACCGATTAATTCAGCGTCTAAACGATTTTTGATTTGACGCGCGGTCAGCTTTTTGCCGTCTGTTCCCGCAACTGGAGATGTGTTTATCCCAATTGTCATTGACAAGCTGGGTTCGTCTACTGATATCACTGGGAGAGGTCTCGGGTCGTCAAGATCTCCGAGCGTTTCACCAATAGTAATTTCTTCGATGCCAGAAATAGCGATAATCTCACCCGGGCCAGCCATGTTCGCTTCAACGCGTTCTAAGCCTTCAGTAACAAAGAGGTCATTGATTTTTACTGATTCAATCGAGCCATCTGACCGGCACCATGCGACGGTCTGTCCCTTTCTAATTTCACCGTGTTTGACTCGGCAAACAGCGAGGCGCCCAACATAAGGGTTGGAGTCAAGGTTAGTTACCCAAGCTTGAAGCGGGTGACTCGATTCGTACAAGGGTGCAGGAACAGTTTGAGTTAGCGTCTCGAATAGAGGTACGAGATTCTCTCCCGGAATTTCAAGATCAAGTGTTGCAGTTCCGGCCCGTGCATCTGTATACACAATAGGAAATTCAATCTGCTGATCCGTGGCATCCAAATCTAGAAACAACTCATAGGTTTCATCGATTACTTCCTTTATGCGACCATCGGGACGGTCAATTTTGTTGATCACTAGCACTACGGGAAGATTAAGGTCGAGGGCCTTCCGAAGCACGAAGCGGGTTTGAGGCAAAGGACCCTCAGAAGAGTCCACTAGAAGAACAACTCCATCAACCATCGTGAGCGCTCTTTCTACTTCACCGCCAAAATCAGCATGCCCAGGAGTATCTACAATATTAATTTTGACTTCTGGGTTGTCTGGGCTTGCCCATCGGATAGCTGTATTTTTTGCAAGTATCGTGATTCCCTTCTCGCGCTCAAGATCCATTGAGTCCATGACCCGCTCGGCAACCGATTCGTTTTCTCGAAATGCTCCTGATTGCCAAAGCATTGCGTCGACCAACGTAGTTTTACCGTGATCGACGTGGGCTATAATCGCAACGTTCCGAAGATCCGCGCGCATGATTGAATTAGAGGTAAGCGACATAGTTATTAATGAGTAGTCGCTGTTGAGGGGGAAAACGCGACGCTACTTAATTGTGCCAGTTCTTAGAATCGATCAGGCGTTCTTATGACTACAGATTTGAGAATTTCTTAGGTTGTATGATTTTGAATCTCTCAGAGCACTAGTTATGAATACGCATATTTCGAAGATTAGATAATATTAGCGAGTGCTTTAAGGCCACTCAGTGCGGATCTAAAGCGGAGTGAGCCTGCAACCAGTAAATAAGGTGACGGCGCAAAATAACTTTATTAACAGCATGGAGTCAGCCTGACCGGTCGGAGAATCTATAGAGACGGTAAAAAATATCTTTTATAGGCTGTTAATTGAACAAAGCTTAGGAGAAGTATGACTTCTGAAACTCACGATAAAGCACGTGTGGCGGCCTCCATCGTTGAATTTACTACTGGGGAACAGGCAGCCCTAAATGATGAAAAGGTAGTCACGAGTGAAGACGCTGCGAACAGGTCCAGTGATCGTTGAGCTATAGCGGCAGTGGGAGAAGTAACACCGTTTTGAAAAACATTAGAAATCCGAGTTAGGCGAGAAAGACATATCACCGCAAAAGGCTTTTCGGAATTTCGTCTAACGAACGCCCTCAGGAATTTCCGTCGAAACCACCCGAAAATCCTGCCATCTTGTGCGGTTCCTCTTTGAGTGGGCGAGATCGGTGGGGCCAGTATCCGGACGGGTCTCCAGCACCGACGTGCACGGCGCCACGAATCCAATCTTCTCCGCCTGGCACGACCTTTACTTCTGCCGCTAAGTATCGCAACGCTATGCCGCATCTGCGACGCGAACTGAGGTTGGCAGCTGATCCGTGCAGCAAAAGATCTGTGTGTAAGGAAACTTCCCCGGCCGGAAACTCGTTCAAAACAACGTTGTCCTCATATTTTTCATGTTCAACGACACGCCGATTCAGCACGACCGAACCATCTAACTCCAACTCAGCATGCCTCAAGTCACCGTCGAGATGGCTTCCGGGAACGAATCTCATAGCCGCATTCTCTTCGTCAACATCATCTACCGCCAGCCATATAGTAACTGACTTCGTGGGAGTGAACGGCCAATAATTGGCGTCTTGATGCAGCGGGACTTCCATTCCATCGCCAGGGAGTTTGCAGAACAAGTGTGTGCTCCAACAAACCGATTCAGGCCCCAAGATATCTGATACGTAATCGACGAATACGGGGGTATGAATAAGGTCCCATAAAGGACCGCTTACCCTGTGGTACTGGTTAATCGAATAACTGTTTCGCGCGTCATCAGCTGAAACAACTTCTCCTATTAGCCAGTCAAGGTATTGACGGAGATTTCCGATTTCGCTTGGAGACAAACCTGGCAACGCTGTGAGGTAGCCTGTCTTGTTGAACTGGTGTATCTGTTCTTCTGACAACGCGAGAAGATTTTCTGTTGTTGATGGTTGAAAAGCAAAAACCCGCTGGGTTTCGCCAAATCCGAAACGATTGAAGTCTTTCCCACTCACCTTGCCACCATAGCCCAATGACAACGGCAGATAGGGAGATCTTTTAGTGCGAGAACTGCAAATTCTTTTGCTCACTTCAGACTGGTATGGATGGCGGCATCACCCTAGGCGGCAGTTGAATGGCGGCTGATGGTATACCTGTCAGGAATGAAGCCGCTGATAGTGAAAAGACCGACTCTAATTCAAACTTGTGAACTTTCGATACTCACGACAAGAAGGAACTCTAATTTCCCAAGCTGCTAACGCTAGCCACCATCATTATTTTATTCGTTATCTTGAGCACACGTCTTATGTTGCGTCACTATCAGGGTTCGACTCTGTTCCGAAACGAGCCTCATTCCACGCGACCGTGATCATGCTCAGAGTAAATCCCAAAAACATTCCGAAACCCACAAAAATAACTGGGACACTCTTCAACCAAACGCCGATCCATGACACCGCCACGCCAACAGCAATAAGCCAGGAAATTTCGATCGGTCTGTTAAACATTCTTTATCCAGTCAGGTTTAAATATTTAGTCGGGATTTGTCTTAAGCTCTTCTATCAGAAGATCGGAACTGGTAATAACCTACTAACAGGTCGTTAAAACAGCGCAAGTTATTGCTAATGAAGGGGAGAATATAGGGTGTTGTCGGGGTATCGAGTTTTAGATTTGTGCGATGACCGTGGGTTCATCGCCGGTTTCATGTTGGCTCAAATGGGGGCTGAAGTTGTCATGGTGGAACCGCCAGAAGGTTTACGACACCGGCACAGAGGCCCCTACGTTGAGGGAATCGAACATCCAGACAGGTCTCTCTCTCATCTGACACAAGATAGAGGTAAGTCATCAGTTATTATTTCTAATGACACTGAATTAATTGAGTTGGCGATGACTGCGGATGTGCTTTTGGAGTGTGGCGCATTTGAGGTGGATTTAGAGCTTCTACGTTCCCAAAACCCAGGTTTGGTTACTATTTCAATTTCTGCTTATGGTTCCAGTGGGCCTAAAAAAAATTGGCCGGCTTCAGACATAACCATTGCCGCTGCTTCGGGAGCGATGTCCTTGACGGGAGACGGAGACCGCCCGCCTGTGCGTGTTGGAATCCCGCAAACATGGAACTTCGCCGGAGCTGATGCGGCATGTGCGGCTGCACTAGCGTTGTACGAGCGTGAGTCTAGCGGGCTGGGGCAGCATGCAGATATTGCAGCTCAAGCGAGTTATTTGAGTACGAGCCAGTTCAGGATGTTGGGATCTTTTTGTCTTGAGCCACAAGAGCCACAGACGAGGTTCTCTGGCGGGGTTAGACTTGGCCCATTAAAAATTCAGTATGTTCATCCTTGCGCAGACGGCTATGTGACGGTCACATTTTTGTTCGGTGCGATGGTAGGTCCCTATAGCAATCGTCTGATGAGATGGATTTATGATGAAGGCGGGTGCACCAAGAAGCTGAGAGATGAAGACTTCGTGAGCTATGCAAATCGAGTCTTAGAAGGTGAAGCGACCCCTGCAGTTCTTGAGGAGGCCAATGAAACGATTAGTAGTTTCGTTGCAACTCGAACGAAAGATGAACTACTACAGGCGGCGTTAGAAAAAAATTTACTGATCGCACCGATTGCTGACATGAATGATGTGATGAGTTTAGGACAGCTGCAGGACCGAGATTACTGGGATTTTATCGATGTCTCCCGGGCAAGTGGAGGAACTGTATTGGACACGGCTCGTATCTGTGGGCCGATGACTCGATCAACTTCGAAGTTGATTCGTCGAAATCTTGTTGCGCCTGATCTTGGTGCCGATACCGAGCGCGTAATGAGCGACCTTTCTAGGAGACCGGAGCTTAACGCACCGGAATCGCTCAGGCGTCGTCCGTTGGAGGGCGTGAAGGTCCTCGATTTTATGTGGGCCTTGGCTGGTCCGGCCGCCACGCGAACCCTTGCTGATTTTGGAGCAACTGTTATCAAAATCGAAAGTGAAACAAGACCGGACGTGCTTCGCGGCGTTGGG
>CAJQGN010000112.1 GCA_905477545.1 uncultured Acidimicrobiales bacterium
CTTAGTCCTCGACGAGGTAGAACTGACTTTGCCACATCCGAGAATGTGGAACCGTGCTTTTGTTATGTATCCCCTCGCAGAATTAGCGCCAGAGCTTCTTCCTGAGGACTGGGAGGTTTCGGTCATTGGTCAGGAAGTGAAATTGATTCAGAGTTGATGGGCTAAAAGCAAATTTTTGAAATACGAAGTTGCATTATCGATGAGGCGAAGGCACGATCTTAAGTGAGGCAGCGCACGCTCAGCGGCATGCTGACCTTAGAAATGGAGTTGCTATGCTTTTGGTAATCGACGCAGGCAACACCCAGATGATGGTTGGTCTATACGGCCCGAGTGCTGTCAGCGAACCACAGACAGCATCGAGTGGTTTACTAGGACACTGGAGAATGGCGACCAGCCCGGATCGCACCGAAGATGAAATAGGGTTGGCCATATCCGGGTTCATGGGAGAGATAGGAATTGAGCTCGAGAACGATGTGACAGGCTTAGCTATTTCATCAGGCGTCCCGTCGGTTACCGCATCTCTTCGTAGGTTTGCTGAACGTTACCTAGATGTGTCTCCCGTAATCCTCGGACCGGGCGTCAAATCGGGAATGCCAATTCGATACGAGGATCCGCGTGCTGTTGGTGCAGATCGAATTGCTAACGCAGTAGCTGCGCGAGAGTTGTATGGAGTGAGCGGCGTCGTCGTAGATTTCGGAACAGCTACCACTTTTGACGTTATCGATTCAACAGGAGCGTATTTAGGTGGAGCGATCCTACCTGGATTAGAAATAAGTCTGGAAGCACTATTCGGTCGGGCAGCGTTACTACGAGAAGTTGACTTAACGGAGCCTAAAGGTGTTATTGGTAGAAATACTCATGAATCGATTCAATCAGGAGTGATTTTTGGTACTGCCTGTCTTGTAGACGGGATGATCGATCGTATTGAAGAGGAAGTTGGTGACGTTACAGTCATCGCTACTGGAGGGTATGCGGAGCTAATTGCGCCGCATGCGCGAACAGTAGACCATCATGAGCCATGGTTAACGTTGCATGGTTTGCGACTAGTCCACAACAAAAACGTTCTCTGAGGAACTATGACACCGACTCCATATCGATTTGACCCTGACACAAAAATAGATAACCTAATTGAGGAATTTCAGAACTTAGAGCCAGGAACCGAAACTGACCGTGTCGTCACAGTCGCTGGCAGGCTGATGTTGCGTCGAGTACAGGGTAAATTAGCGTTTGGGACCTTAGATGATGCTTCATCTCGAATTCAACTCTTCGCACCGTCCAAAAGTACCCCAGAATTCGATGACTTTTGTAGCCTTAATTTGGGCGACTGGATCGGAATTACCGGTGTGGTAATGACCACACGAAGAGGTGAGTTAAGTATCCGTGTTGATCAATGGGTGCGGCTAGCAGAAGCGCGCCGCCCGTTCCCAGACAAATGGCATGGAATAACTGATACCGACACCAGGTACCGGCAGAGATACGTCGATTTGTGGGTAACTCCGGAATCTCGTAACGCCTTCATGATAAGAAGCAAGATGATGTCGCTTACTCGACGTTTTCTTGAAGAACGTGGATTTATTGAAGTAGAAACCCCTATTTTTCATCCGATACCAGGTGGCGCTAATGCACGACCATTTACCACCCATCACAATGCGCTAGACCTTGAGCTCTATATGCGAGTTGCCCCCGAGCTTTATCTAAAGCGCCTAACAGTTGCTGGTTTTGACAAGGTTTTCGAACTTGGAAGAGTCTTTCGCAACGAAGGCGTATCGACTAGACACAACCCCGAATTCTCCATGCTTGAGCTTTATCAGGCCTACGCCGACTACGAAGACATCATGAATCTTGTAGAAGAACTAGTCGAGTACTTAGCAATTGAGTTAACCGGCTCAACCGTTCTGCACTTCGGCGATAAGCCACTTGATGTAGCGCGCCCATGGAGGCGAGCCTCCATGATTGAACTGATTAAAGAAGCCACTGGAGAAGCCCTCTCACTGGAAATGCCAATCGAGGAAATTCGTAAAGTCGCAGATAACTATGGAGTTCCATACAGAGAAAGTTATGGAGTTGGAAAATTAGTATTAGAGATCTACGAAAAAACGACGGAAGCAAATTTGTGGGGTCCGATTTATGTAACCGAACACCCATCTGAAGTTTCGCCGTTGGCGCGTGAACACAGAGACAAACCAGGAGTAACTGAACGCTTTGAGGCAATTCTTGCTGGACGCGAATTATGCAATGCCTTCAGTGAATTAACGGACCCCGATGAGCAACGTAAGCGTTTCGAGTCACAAGCCGCCCAAAAAGCTGATGGTGATGACGAGGCTATGACAGTAGATGAAGATTATCTCAGGGCCTTAGAGTATGGCATGCCCCCAACAGGTGGACTGGGGATTGGTATGGATCGGTTAGCAATGTTATTGACAGGCGTCGGCACCATAAGAGACGTGGTCTTGTTTCCTACTCTGCGACCGGAAAAATAAGAACTGTGATTATCTAATTAGCATCTGAATTTTGATCTTCGCGAGCGATAAATAAACCATCGGCGTCCATGAAAGTGTTGTTCGATTCTTGGCCCGTTGCCTTCAAAAATACTTTTCGCCCGTCAATCTTGTCGACCCATGCCCGAAAACTCAGATCAACATTAAGTGGAGCTGGGCCCCGATAGTTCACATTAAGATAGGCAGTAAAAGCTTGCCTCCCGCGCATCCGATTCAATGCCCCCATCACTTCGTCAACGATGAGCGCCTGAATACCTCCATGCACCCGCTCTGGCGGCCCGGCGAACATAGGGTGGACCGAGGTGACAGCCAGAACGCTTTCATTACTTTCTTTGAAAAATTTTAAACCAATGGATGAAGGATGGAAGATGCCGCCAGCGATCGAGAACGGATCAAACTCAATTTCATCTCCCGGGCTTAAATCTAGTGGAGTGTGTTTTCCATTATAAATTGCTGCGAGATGGGGACGCGTCAACATGTCATCAAGTTTGTCTCTTTGACTACCCGCTGCGAATTTATCCGCTAATTGGTCGAGGGCAGTAGCGATTTCATTAGTTTCTTCATCTCGGAGACGAGTTTCAGCTAGACAACGATTGAGCCGCCTACTTGCAGCTGCGGCTGTAGCTAGAGCATCCCAATTGGTCATATAAACGAACGATAACCAGATGTTGGTGGAATGACCTCAATTCCGCTAGTCGAGACGCTGGAAAAACGGTACGGTCAGGCTATGCGCCGTACTATTTTTAATGAAGAACACGAAATGTTTCGCTCATCTGTCCGAGCTTTCATGGAGAAAGAAATAGTTCCAAACCATGAGCAATGGGAAAAAGATGGACAAGTTGACAAGGCGATGTTTAAAAGTGCAGGTTCGCTAGGCCTTTTGGGAATGGCTATTCCAGAAGTGCATGGTGGGGGTGGAATCGAAGATTTCAGATACAACGCTGTTATCAATGAAGAAATCCAGAGAGCCGGAGTAATTGGGTCTGGAATGTGCATCACGCTTCACAATGATATTTGTTTACCGTATTTCCTTAATTACTGTAATGAAGAGCAAGCAGATCGTTGGATGCCTGGTCTAGTGAGTGGCGATTTAATGAGCGCGATAGCCATGACCGAGCCGAGCACGGGTTCTGACCTAGCATCGATAAGGACATCAGCTATACGAGAAGGCGACGGCTATTTAGTCAACGGAGCGAAGACCTTTATAACTAATGGCATCAATAGTGATCTTGTGATAACGGCGGTGAAAACTGATCCAAATGAAAAACATAAGGGCATGACATTAATGGTTTTGGAAAGGGGCATGAGCGGTTTCGAACGCGGCAGAAACTTAGATAAATTAGGCATGAAGTCCCAAGACACGGCTGAATTGTTCTTTGATAACGTTTTTGTGCCAAAAGAAAATGTACTTGGTGGCGAAGGCGCAGGATTTCTGAATTTGGTTAAAAACCTGCCACAGGAAAGACTTTCGATTGCGATAACAGGTGTGGCGCATGCTCAAGCAGCCTTCGACGGAGCAGTCGAATACGTTACCGAACGTAAGGTTTTTGATCAGTCAGTTGGCTCTTATCAAAATACCCGATTCGAGCTCGCAGAAATGAAGACAGAATTAGATATCGCTTGGGTCTTTGTCGACCGACAAATAGAGGCGCTCAACGGTGGAGAATTAACTGCTGAAGACGCTGCGGAAGCGAAATGGTGGTGCACTGAGATGCAACTCAAAGTAATCACTAGATGTTTGCAACTATTTGGTGGGTATGGATTTATGAACGAATATCCCATAGCGCGCGCATACGCCGATGCAAGAGTTCAAACAATATATGGTGGAACCACCGAAATAATGAAAGAAATTATTGGACGTCAAGTGGCAGGACGTTAGAGCGTTTAGTTTTGTCGCTTCATGGTTGGATCAAAAAGCTCCTTGAAGCGAGCAAACTTTAGCTGAGCTAAAAGAAGCGCGTCGAAATGTGCGATGTGCGAAGAAGACGGGGAGTCTTTCTGTGTCAAGATCAATTACATCGGTCGCCGTAATAGGAACTGGAACCATGGGCGCTGGAATAGCTGCTGCAAGTGCTGCGGCTGGCTGTCGGGTCCTGATGCTCGATATAACTGAAGAAGCAGTTGATGATGCATTGGGTCAGATCAACGAGGAGGATCTTCATCTAGTTTCGACTGGAACTATTGAAAATGATTTGCCGAAAATCTATGACTATGACTGGGTTTGCGAGGCAATTGTCGAAGATGTTGAGATTAAGAGATCGCTTTTCCTGAAACTTGAAAATCACCGTCGAGAAAAATCCGTAATATCATCGAACACTTCAGGAATTCCGCTGAGTCAGCTCTCTGAGGGTATGCCGGAGAGATTTTGTGAAGACTTCGCGATAACCCACTTTTTTAATCCAGTAAAAGTCATGAAGCTATTCGAATTGGTACCAGGTAATGAGACCGCCCCTGATGTGATTGAGGCCTTTTCAAGGTTCGGATCTGAGACTCTTCAAAAAGGTGTAGTTCACGCAAAAGATACTGTGAATTTTATTGGGAACCGAATTGGGTGCTACTTCATATTGTCTGGCTTCCATCTCGCGAAAAAATATTTGAATGATGGCATACGCCAGGAAACAATTGATGCAGTTCTTTCGACTCCAGTGGGACTACCTCCAACAGGTTTGTACGGATTAGTAGATTTGATTGGTTTAGACGTGATGGAATTAGTTGGGCGGAACCTAGCCGCTAATTTGCCGAAAGAAGACAAAGGCCACATGTTCACAAGTTTTCCTTCTGTCGAGCAGTCGATGCATGACCGAGGACAATTAGGACGCAAATCGGGCGGAGGGTTTGCTCGTCAAATAAAGCTTGCTGATGGTACCCGTAAAAAAGAAGTGTTTGATCTTCTGAACGAGGAGTGGAGAACTGCAGATCCTTCAGACGAGGTTGGGTTGTCGATCGACCTAGGTGAGATTTTATTTCAAGATAGTTTGCTTGGGTATTTGGCTTGGGAAATTTTTGGTGGGACCTTGCTGTACGCAGCCGATCTAGTCCCTGAAATTGCTGATGACATTGTAAACGTAGATAATGCTATTAAGTGGGGGTTCAACTGGGTTCACGGTCCCTTCGAGATGCTCGACTACCTTGGCCCAGAGCGAGTGATTGGAAGACTGGAAAGCGAGAATGTTCCGTTACCCAGGATGCTTTTGGCGCTTAAAGAATCTGGTGGTAAATATTTCTATGACCACACTACGCGTTCATATTTAGGTGCAGACGGAAGATATGTGCCGATTCTTTAGGCGCACGTTCAAGACTCTGAGACAATAGGCCTTCTAACTATTGCGTCGGTTACAGCGACCACATCACTCATCTCAAATGCATCGTGCACGCGAACAACGTCTACACCTGCACAGATTGCCTGAGCGACTGTGGCTGCAGTTCCGAAACGTCTTTCGTTTACTTTGTTGTCCAGAATTGTTCCTATGGAGGACTTTCTTGAGGTCCCAATAAGTAAGGGGAGGTTCAAGGTCCAAAACTCAGGCAATCGCTGCAGTAATTCTAAATTCTGGCGAACTGACCAACCGAAACCAAATCCCGGATCGAAAATGAGATTGCCTTTTTCGACGTGGGCATCATCACAAATTTGAAGCGTCTTTTCCAGACCGTTAATTACATCAGCTACCACATCGAAATGTTTTCGATTCCGTTGGTTATGCATGACGACTGCAGGAAGCTTCTTTTCTGCCACCAGGTTTGCCATTTCTGGATCTAGTTGGAAACCAGATATGTCATTTACGATATTTGCACCTGCAGAAACAGCCTTTTCAGCGACGCTTGTCCAGGTTGTGTCCACCGAAATAGGTAAAGAGGTCTGATTCCTGATTGCTTCGATGACTGTTACGACGTTTTCGATTTCTACCTGGAGTGGTGTTGCCGAAGCTCCGGGACGCGAAGAAGCCCCTCCGATGTCAATTACATCAACGCCGGCCAGTTCAAACGATTTGGCCAAAGCTACTGCATCTCCAAGACGATTTTTTACGCCGTCGCCGGAGAATGAATCTTCAGTTGCATTAACAATTCCCATAATAAAAGTTTTGGTGCCCCAAGCCCATTTAACGGAGTTAGGAAGCAGTAAGTGTGGCTTTTGGTACTGACGTTCTAGTGGCCAGATCGTAGTCACTTAACTTTCGCTAACTAGCGATCCAACGCAGAAAGGAGATTAGTTGCAGCCGAACGTAAGCCAAGAGTACCAATTGTGGTCGGAAATCCTGATATGGCTTCAAGAGCCTCCTCAGCATACTCTCTAGCTGTTTCGATCGAAGTTGCGATTTCTTTTCCGTTGACAACTAATGAACGGGCGAAATCTCGTTCTTCAGTGCTTAGTGGGGCTCCGAGCAGTTCTTTGACAGGATCATTTGTTCTAATCATTCTGATGACAGGCAACGTGTAAACGCCTTCGCGCAAATCATTGCCAGATGGCTTACCTAACTCCTCATCCGTTGCGACTAAATCTAGGATGTCATCAACTATCTGAAATGCCATGCCGTAGGCATACCCGTATTGGGTCAGCTGCTCTATTGAGGTGCGATCGCATCCTGCGACTAGCGCTCCGATCCGGCACGAAGTGGCAAACAAGGCGGCAGTTTTGCCTCCAATTGCTTCTAAGTAACCGCTCTCGTCGCGGTCGACATCATAGATTAGTTGAAGTTCCCTAACCTGACCTTCACAGAGATGACCAATAGTGGCAGCTAAAAGTTCAGCCACTTCGGTTCCCAAAGATGCTGCTAATTCTGATGCTTTTGCGAGAAGAAAGTCACCTGCCAGAATCGCGACAAGATTTCCCCAACGATTATTTACTGCTTCAATCCCGCGTCGGGTTTCTGCTTCGTCCATCACGTCATCGTGATAAAGAGAACCAAGATGCACGAGCTCAACGGCGACGCCACCTCGAATCATCTCTTCCGTGACAGCATTTTCGTCTCCTCCATCGTTGTTATGAGACAGCGACGCAGCAATTACCATTGCCGGCCGAAGTCTTTTCCCGCCAGCGGGAATGAGATGGGAAGCAACTTCGGTCAGGAAATCATCCTGTGTGGTGGCGGCGTCGCGTAAAGACGCTTCGACTCGTTGAAGATCGCCAGCTGAATTTGGTCTGTGTTGGAGGGGACTCAAAGAAGTCACTCTCATAATCTAAACGACTTCGGTCTTCTGGGCGAAACGAGAGCCAACCTTTCGTGAATAATCCTCATTTAGATACTCATCTATTGTGAGACCAAGCGGTTGCTCTGGTTAGACTCATAGTCGTGTCCCATTCCCGGGGGCGCAATAAATTTCGCTGGAGGACCTGTGTTTGAACGCTTCACCGATAGAGCTCGACGAGTTGTCGTATTAGCTCAGGAGGAGGCCCGCCTTCTCAATCATAATTACATAGGCACCGAACATATTCTTTTGGGCTTGATACACGAAGGAGAGGGAGTAGCTGCAAAGGCTCTCGAGTCTCTGGGTATTTCGCTTGAAGCTGTCCGAAATCAGGTTGAAGAAATTATTGGACAAGGTGGTTCTTCACCTAGTGGACACATCCCATTTACGCCACGCGCTAAAAAGGTTTTAGAGCTATCGCTGCGGGAAGCTCTTCAGCTTGGCCACAACTATATAGGCACAGAACATATTCTTTTAGGCCTGATACGGGAAGGGGAAGGTGTAGCTGCTCAGGTGTTAGTGAAGCTCGGAGCAGATCTGTCTCGAGTTAGGCAGCAAGTTATTCAATTACTTTCTGGCTACTCAGGTTCAGGCGAGGGATCAGAATCAAGTGGCGGAAAAGAAACTGTTGGCGGTTCATCGGAAAGAGGTGAAGGTTCTCAAGGTGGCTCAGCAGTTCTTGACCAGTTTGGAATAAATCTTACTCAGAACGCTAGAGAAAAAAAATTAGATCCAGTCATAGGACGCATGCGCGAAACAGAACGCGTAATGCAAGTTCTTTCTCGAAGAACGAAAAACAACCCAGTTCTTATTGGCGAACCGGGGGTTGGTAAGACGGCGATAGTTGAAGGATTAGCGCAAAAAATTGTTTCGGGTGAAGTGCCAGAGACGCTGCGAGACAAACAGCTTTACACGCTTGACCTCGGTGCATTAGTAGCCGGCTCCCGATACAGGGGAGATTTTGAAGAGCGTCTCAAAAAAGTTCTTAAAGAAATAAAAAATAGAGGCGACATAATACTTTTTATTGATGAGTTGCACACGCTAGTTGGCGCTGGAGCTGCAGAAGGAGCAATTGATGCAGCATCAATTCTAAAGCCGATGCTGGCGCGCGGTGAACTGCAGACAATTGGAGCAACCACAATTGAGGAATATCGGAAATATCTCGAAAAAGACGCGGCTCTAGAACGGCGCTTCCAACCGATACGTGTTGAAGAACCTACTTTGGCTCACACGATCGAAATACTGAAAGGTTTGCGGGAGAGGTACGAGGCCCACCACCGAGTAACTATTACCGATCAAGCACTCGTCGCTGCGGCGAATCTTGCCGATCGGTATATTGCAGACCGGCAGCTGCCAGATAAAGCAATCGACTTGATTGACGAAGCAGGTTCAAGGCTGAGAATTAAGCGAATGGCTACCCCTCCTGACTACAAAGAAATAGAAAATAAGATTGCTGAAGTTGTTGAGAAGAAAAAACAATCTGTAGAAAACCAAGACTTTGAGCTTGCTGGTTCTCTTCGCGACGAGGAAAAAGATCTTCTTGATCGTCGTTCCGAAGTGATGGAACAAATCAAAGAAGATGGTATTGACCTGTTTGATGAGGTGGATGAAGAAGCGGTAGCAGAGGTACTTTCTATATGGACAGGCATACCTGTTTATAAGTTGACGGAAGAAGAAACTCAGAAGCTCTTAAAGATGGAAGATGAACTCCATAAGAGAGTAATTGGTCAAGGAGACGCCGTTCGAGCGGTAAGTCAGGCAACAAGACGAACCCGTGCTGGCTTGAAAGATCCTAAAAGACCTGGCGGCTCATTTATTTTTCTTGGCCCTTCAGGCGTTGGCAAAACTGAGCTTGCAAAAACACTGAGCGAGTTTCTCTTCGGTGATGAGGCAGCGCTAATCAGTCTTGACATGTCTGAATACATGGAAAAACATACAGTGAGTCGACTAGTTGGTTCACCTCCTGGATATGTCGGCTATGAAGAAGGAGGACAGCTAACGGAAGCAGTTCGCCGGAAGCCTTTTTCAGTGGTGCTGTTTGACGAAGTTGAAAAAGCTCACCCTGATGTTTTCAACACTTTGCTACAAATTCTTGAAGAAGGCCGCCTGACAGATGCCCAGGGAAGATCAGTCGATTTTCGAAATACTGTTCTTATTATGACCTCAAATTTGGGAACCGCAGATTTACGTAAAGCAAATGTTGGATTTACCAAAAATGATGAAGCCGTAAGTTACGAGCGGATGAAAGAAAAAGTAAACGATGCTCTGAAAGCTCACTTCAGGCCTGAATTCTTAAATCGAATTGATGACACAATTGTTTTCCATGAATTGAGCATTGACGAGGTGACAGAAATCGTAGATTTGATGATCGCTAGGACAGCTGAGCAATTGAAAGCTCAGGGGTTGGGTCTTGAACTAACTGACGCTGCGAAGAACTGGTTGGCTCGCAAAGGATACGATGCAACTCTTGGAGCCCGTCCTCTTAGGCGAGCTATTCAGCGCAACGTAGAAGATGCTTTATCTGAGCGTATTCTTTACAAAGAATTCAATGCTGGAGAGATTATTGTCGTTGATGTTGACACAGAAACCGATGATATTGTGTTCAGCGCTATTGAAGGATTTGATCCAGGTGCTGTCGAGCTTGAAGAGGCTGCAGCTGACTGATTAACGGTCATATAAATCGGTAAAGAGCTATTAATCAGCATTGATTATTTCAGTTGTTAGCGGGACCGTAGGTTCAGTGAGTCTCGTTGAATAATGTTGTAGCGATTTCCTGAACGTTTGATCCATCCCAATCTAATAAAGGAAGCGAGTGCTTTGTTAACGCGTTCCCTTGACGCTCCAACCAGCCCAGAAAGCTCTTCTTGAGTAATCGGTAGTGTGAATCTGTCCAATCCCCCGGAAAGTTCCAGAAGTCTTTTAGCGGTCCGTCCAGGAACGTCTAGAAACATTGCGTCGGCCAGAGCGCTATCAGTGATTCGAAGTCTTAGTGATAAAAGTGTAACCACCCGCCAGAGTAATTCAGGATGCTGAGAATAGAGCATATGCAGCGCCGTATAGGGCACTGCCAAAACAGTGCTCGCTTCTAATGCACGCGCTGCGGCTGATCTATCGCCGTGATCAAAAAATGGCATTTCGCCAAAAAGATCACCCGGCTCCATAAGAGCTAAAACTGATTCTCGCTCGTCAACGGAGTTACGTGTAATGGCGATTCTTCCTTGAAGTAAAATAAACAAAGCCGTAGCGGTATCGTCTTCAGTGAAAATTTGGTCATTTCTCTCAAGTTGAAGGCTTGTAGACAACTCACCGAGTTGCTCTAACTGATCACGATTGAGAGTGCTAAACATCTCCGTACTTTTCAATGTTTCGACATGGTTCACAATAAAGATGATAGTAGTGCGGGAAAACACGCTGAAGAGTGCAACAGTGTTAAGTGTGGAAAACACTTGGGCAATAGTCGTTGCTGCTGGATCAGGCACAAGATTCGGCAGCGCTAAACAATACGCGAATTTAGGTGGAAAGTCTGTATTGAGTAGATCCATTGATACTGCACGTAAATCATGCAACGGTGTAGTGCTTGTCGTTCGCGATATCGCTGACGGAGCTAAATTTGGTGCGGATCTGCTAGTACAGGGGGGCGCCACCAGAACAGAATCTGTCCGAAAAGGGTTAGCGGCTCTACCTGTAGATGCTGACATAGTAGTCATTCACGATGCAGCCAGACCAGGAGCGCCTTACGAGCTTTTCGACGCAGTTATCAATGAAGTTGTTGGCGGTGCAGATGGATCGGTTCCTGGGCTTGCAATTGCCGATACTGTGAAGCGAGTTAGGAATCAAGGTAGCGGTGTAATAGTTGAGTCGACTGTTAACCGAGTCAATCTCGTTACCGTTCAAACCCCTCAAGCTTTTGGAAGAAGAATTTTTGAAGCTGCATATCTCGCTTATGATGAGAAAAATTCAGAGTTTAGTGATGATGCGGGCTTGGTTGAAAATATCGGAGGAATTGTGAAGGTAATTGAGGGAGATAAACGTGCTCACAAAATTACGACCCAAGAAGATTTAATTTATGTCGCTCAGGTGATGGGCTTTGAATCATGATGCGGATAGGACAGGGCTATGATGCGCATCGATATGCAAACGATGACCGCACTCTTGTTCTTGGTGGCGTTAGTTTCGAGGATGAAAGAGGCTTAGAAGGCCACAGCGACGCTGACGTAGTGACCCATGCAGTTATTGACGCCATGCTGAGCGCAGCGGGCTTAGGTGATATTGGAGAAAATTTTTCTGATAACGATCCTCTTTATGCTGGAGCTGACAGCGTAGAACTTTTAAAAAGAACAGCAAAATTGGTTGGAGATAAAGGATTTGTTCTAATCAACGCTGATTGCACCGTTATCATTGATAAGCCAAATATTAGTCAGGTTAAAAGTAGTATGGAAAGTGTTCTTTCTGCGGCCGCTGGAGGTCTTGTGACAGTCTGCGGGAAACGAACTGAGGGCATTGGTGCCCTCGGTAGGGGTGAAGGTGCCGTCGCTCTTGCGGTCGCCCTTTTGGGCATCAAATGAGTGGCCGACCTGGTCACCAAGGTCGTACTCCGGCACAGGGTCGTGGGGCGCAAAAAAAGACTTCAGGTTCTCGTCGCCCAAATACTGGCCCTTCATCGGGAAAAAGCCAAAGTAACCGCGTCGGGTCTGGGAGTAATCGTCCTAGACGTGGTCAAGGAACCTCTAAACGCCGATCAGATGATCTAGGGGCAGATCATGTAGAAGGAAGACAAGCAGTTAGAGAATTACTTAGGGCGGGTAAGAGACGGGTTCAAGAGGTGCTGGTCGGTGAAGAAGTCAATGATTCTGCGATTATTGCAGAAATCAATGACTTGGCGACAGATCGTAGAATTCCAGTTAAACAAGTTTCGCGACGAAGGTTAGATGAGCGGGCATTATCTGAAGCCCATCAGGGTGTAATAGCTTTCGCTGAACCGATTAAGCCCTTAGGAATCGAAGAACTCTTGAAACCGCGAGGATCTGAGGTTCCTCTTTTAATTGTTTTGGATGGAGTAACTGACCCGGGAAATCTTGGCGCTGTTTTACGAACAGCAGAAGTGGCTGGCGCGTCTGGAGTAGTTTTACCAAGACATCGAGCAGTTCGGTTAACCCCATCAGCAGTTAAGGCAGCAGCGGGTGCAGTGGAATACCTCCGGATTGCTCTTGTCGGTGGATTGCCTGCAGCATTGGCTCAGATGAAAGAGTCAGGAATCTGGACGGTCGGCTTAGATGGAGATGGAACAGACTCGGTTCAAAACCTCCAACTTGCTACCAAACCGCTGGCTTTGGTGCTAGGTGCTGAAGGTCAAGGACTTTCTCACCTGGTGCGTCAACGATGCGATCAAGTTGTTTCGATTCCTCAAAAAGGCCGTGTACAGTCTCTCAATGTGGCTGCAGCAGCGGCGATTGCGATGTATGAAGTTAGGCGTCGCAGAGATCTTGATGCCTAGCGACGTCAAAACTGGTCTCCGGGGGTTTACGATAGAAGGTGTAACGCCCGAGTAGCTCAATGGCTAGAGCGCCGCTCTTGTAAAGCGGAGGTTGTGGGTTCGACTCCCACCTTGGGCTCAAGGTCCAGTTAATCGAAAGGAAACCACGTGAAAAATGGAAATTCGAGCGTATTAACTGAGCGTGAAAAAGACATTCTCGAATTTGAACAATCTTGGTGGTCCTTGTCTATTCCCCGAGAGCAGGCGGTGCGTGACCGTTTCCAGCTAACTGAGACTGAGTATGTTGAGGTACTCGAAATGCTTATAGCTACAGAAGCTGCGCTAGAAGCCGAACCGTTGCTAGTGCGGCGGTTACGTCGAATGAAAGATCGCCGTCGACAAGAACACGTTGCTAGACGCACTGCAGCCCAGGAGGTCAAATAATGAATGATCTAAATAGCCGACCGAATAACGCAACAGCTATTCGAGGAGTTCTGCTTGTAATTGTCGCTGTTGCTATCGGCATATTTTTGCTTCGGGGAGATAACACGCCGGTTTTGGAAGTAGAGCCACCAGTTGTGAGCCCACCTACCACTATGGCTTTGGGGGAAGCGAGTGGATCAACGGCGACCACAACGCCAAGTGGCGGCTCGTCGCAAGAAGATTCAGAAGATACAACTGCCACAACTATCGCTGTAGCGAATAGCGATGACATGAACGGGTTTGAGCCCAGGGCAAATAACGAAGTTTCTGTTCAGGTTGCTAACTCAACGTCAGTTAGGGGCGCAGCGGGCAAAATGAACGATCAATTCAAAACCCTCGGGTACATAACAAAAACTCCTACCAATCTTTTAGGAGCGGCTCTTGACCGTACTCGAGTGTCTTACATAGCAGGCAATATGTTAGAAGCACAAAAAATCGCTTCCGAACTGGGTCTCGACCCTAAAAATGATGTCTTTCGAATGCCTGCTGATACCGCTGCATTTGCAACGTATGCAGAGCCGGATGTCATGATCTCGTTGGGTATCGATAAAGCGGAGTAACTGAAAAGTATAATGCGTGTCGTCATTTGCCCTGACAAATTTAAAGGCACTGCAACCGCGAACGAAGTAATTAAAGCCGTCGATTCATCTCATGCTGTTCACACAGCAGAAGTCATCAAGTGTCCTTTAGCTGATGGTGGTGAAGGCACCTTAGAAGCATTAGGCGGTGCGAATAGAAGTTCAGAAGTGGCGGGCCCGCTAGGTCGACCGGTTGCAGCAGCTTGGCGTTACGCCGCTAAAACTGCTGTTATAGAAATGTCGCGTGCAAGCGGGCTACTTCTAGTTGGCGGGAAAAGTGGGAATGATCCGCTGTTAGCGAATACTCGAGGCACTGGTGAACTTATAAGCGCAGCTCGAGAAGCAGGAGCAAGGCGAATCATTGTTGGAGTAGGTGGATCAGCGTCTACCGATGGGGGTTACGAAGCGTTGAGAGCAATGCAGTCAATAGCCAAATTTAGAGGCATTGAAATTCAAGTGGCGTGTGACGTGACAACTAAATTCCTCGATGCGCCGCGCGTCTTTGGTCCTCAAAAGGGAGCTACCGCTCTGCAAGTCGATCTACTTACTAGACGCCTTGAAATGCTGGCAGACCTTTATCTAGAGCAGTATGGGATAGAGGTGAGACCCATGGCTCGTTCCGGCGCCGCCGGTGGGCTAGCAGGCGGGTTGGCTGCCTTCGGAGCTCAACTGGTAGATGGTTTTGGATTGATCGCAGATGAAGTCGAGCTAGTGGAATTAATTGAAGGCGCTGATCTAGTAATAACCGGGGAAGGACGTTTAGACCAGACGTCTTTTGATGGGAAAGTCGTTGGCGGTGTTTATCGAATAGCACAAGACCTGAAGGTCCCTGTTCTTGCAATTGTTGGGGAAGTAGAGGAAGAAACGTCAATCCCTGATTCGCTCAATATTGTTTCCTTGGTCGAGCTATTTGGCTACGAAAAAGCTACAAAAAAAACGTTGTGGTGTATTAGCGAAGCGACAAATCAATTCCTGTCAGGGTGAGTTGATTATCCGGCTAATGAGAAGACATGCCTATTGAGCGGAAGAAACCAAAAACCTATAAATCTAACCACTCAGCTGCCGTGAAAACATTAAATGAAAGGAGTCATTCTCGTGAATAGAGTCATGTTTGTAACTAAGACGGACTGCGCAAATTCATTAGACGTGACCTGCTGGTTGGTTGTTAGCACTCTCTTACGTAGAGTGCTAACTCTTGGCATTTAAAAAAGTCCGTTCCTAAGGGAACAATAAATTCAAGTAGTCGTGAAAACCAGTATAGGAGTTTGTTTAAAATGGCAAAAATGATCTCATTCGACGAGGAAGCTCGTCGTTCCCTTGAAGCAGGAATGAATAAGCTTGCTGACGCAGTAAGAGTAACGCTAGGCCCTAAAGGCCGTAACGTTGTGCTGGACAAACAATGGGGTGCACCTACAATAACCAATGACGGGGTGTCGATCGCAAAGGAAATTGAACTCGACGATCCGATCGAACGAATTGGTGCTGAACTTGTTAAAGAAGTGGCAAAAAAAACTGATGATGTTGCTGGAGATGGAACAACAACCGCAACAGTACTTGCCTGGACAATGGTCCGAGAAGGTATGCGAAATGTGGCCGCAGGAGCGAATCCAATGTCGCTCAAAAAAGGTATCGAAGAAGGTATAGCTGCAGCTGTTACGGCTATTGAAGGTATGGCGGTAAGCGTTACTGAATCTAAAGACCAAATTGCTCAGGTGGCATCGATTTCGGCAGCGGATAAAGAAATTGGAAATCACATAAGCGAAGCAATAGAAAAAGTTGGCAAAGATGGAGTTATAACCGTCGAAGAGTCACAAACCTTTGGTCTAGAAATGGACTTGGTTGAGGGTATGCGTTTCGACAAGGGCTATATCTCGCCGTACTTTGTGACTGATCCGGAACGGCAAGAAGCTGTGATGGAGGATCCATACATACTGTTCCTTCAAGGAAAAATTACAGCTGTTCGAGATATCGTCCCTCTTTTAGAAAAAGTAATGCAATCCGGGAAAGGCCTCATAATAATTGCTGAGGATGTAGAAGGGGAAGCGTTAGCGACAATCGTCGTAAACAAAATTCGTGGCACTTTCAAATCTGTAGCTGTGAAAGCACCTGGGTTTGGCGATCGGCGTAAAGCGATGCTCGAAGATATGGCGATTCTGACAGGTGGGCAAGTAATAAGTGAAGATGTTGGTTTGAAACTTGAGAACGCAACTCTGGATCTTCTTGGAACAGCTCGTCGAGTGGTCGTTACTAAAGATGAGACGACGATTATCGAAGGCGCCGGTGATGAAACTGACGTAGCGAGCCGAATTGAGCAAATTAAAAGAGAAATAGATAATACTGACTCGGATTACGATCGGGAAAAGCTCCAGGAACGACTAGCGAAACTTGCAGGTGGCGTTGCAGTACTCAAAGTAGGTGCTGCCACTGAAGTTGAATTAAAAGAGAAAAAACATCGGATTGAAGATGCGGTGAGTACCACTAAAGCGGCGATTGAGTCGGGTGTAGTGGCAGGCGGCGGAGTTACATTGCTTAGAGCCAAAGCCGCTGTAGAAGCCTTAGCGGAGACACAAGAAGGAGATCTAGCTACCGGCGTTCAGCTAATAGCTAAATCTTTGGAAGGACCGCTCAAACAAATAGCCGAAAACGCAGGAATGGAAGGCGGAGTTGTAGTCTCAAAGGTCCTTGAGCTCGATGGACCTAACGGACTCAATGCATCTACTGGCGAGTATGAAGATTTGATAGCAGTAGGCGTAATTGACGCAGCGAAAGTTACCTTGTCAGCATTACAAAATGCTGGCTCGATAGCCGCTCTGTTCCTAACAACTGAAGTAGTCATTTGCGAACAGCCATCAGAAGATGGTGATGGTATGCCTGCAATGCCTGATATGGACTTTTAGCCAGATTTAGGTCAATAAGAAGTATTGAGAGGCGCCTTAGGGCGTCCTTCAATATTTTTACCGTAAGAAATGTTTTGACAGAAACTAAATCTATTGAAAGGATCAAAGCACAATGAAATCCCCGTTGCTTCATGAGCTATGTGAGCCTTTTAGGGGCCTTCTAGGCACTTGGAAAGGACGAGGCGAAGGACATTATCCGAGTATCGAATCCTTTGGGTATGTTGAAGAGTCGACTTTTAGCCATGTGGGGAAACCATTCATCTCATACGTACAGAAAACTCGTGACTCGGTAACGGACGCCCCTCTCCATAGTGAATCTGGATATATCCGGCCTCAAGAGGAGTATCTCGCGGAACTCGTTCTGGCTCAACCTTCGGGAATTGTTGAGATGCACAAAGGTTCGATTGAATCTAGCAAAAATGCATGTGTTATCTATTTTGAGAGTATCGATGTCCGGGTAACGCCATCTGCCAAAGAAGTGACTCAAGTAAGTAGATTAATCAAAATTGAAGGCGATACTTTAAGCTATGACGTTTCAATGGCTGCAGTGGGTGAACCCTTTCAACATCATTTAAAAGCTTTACTTAAACGGCAAGCGTAGTCAGCTCATTAAGATGATGAGTTACATCAAGCGTTAGTAGATTCTATTCAAAAAACGAGACTGAAGGTTAACTGCAGAGCTTTGCATACTTAGGGCAACGTAAGCTGGGGGCTATGCGCCGAGGTAGGACTGAGCGGGTTTTGGTCGAACGTTATGACGAAGGTGTTCCTTCACGATTGCCTGACGAGGTTATTGTTGAAGAGCCTTTAGAGATTAGGCTCGATGGCCATCTAGTCGCGACCACGATGCGGACGCCAGGAAATGACTACGAGCTCGCCGTAGGATTTTGTATCTCGGATGGACTTCTAGGAAGAGCCTCCGTTTTGACCGTTCGGTATTGTGGCCAAGGACCTGCCGCTGAGTCTGAATACAACGTGGTAACAGTAGAAACGGGTGGGTTAGCTCCTATTCCAGAACCCCGAATAGGTACTGTAAGTTCATCATGTGGGCTTTGTGGAACTTCTGCACTTACTGAGATTGCTACCCGCATAGCTCCGATTAATGTAGATGTTACTTTTCAAAGTTCAATTGTCGGCCAACTAGTTCAGAGCGTTAGCGAAAAGCAGGAAATGTACGGACGAACTGGTGGACTTCACGCTGCAGCGGTATTTGATGTTAACGGTGAAATAGAACTAGTGCGAGAAGATATCGGACGCCATAATGCCGTAGACAAAGTTGTAGGAAGAAGATTTCTCGACGGGAGTACAAATAGTAATGAGCGTGGACTATTTGTTACTAGTCGAGCAAGTTTCGAAATGGTCCAAAAAGCTTGGGCTGCTGGATTCGGTATCTTAGTCGCAGCATCAGCCCCCAGTTCGCTTGCGATAGAAGCTGCTCGAACGGCGGGTATAACCCTTGTAGGGTTTGCTCGTGAGCACTCTATGAATGTTTATTCAGGTGAGCTTCGTGACACAATCGAATAGGATTGACGTA
>CAJQGN010000113.1 GCA_905477545.1 uncultured Acidimicrobiales bacterium
CTAACCACTCGACCACCCCGCCGAAGCAATAACTGATCGTAGCGAACAATCAGGACTAAACCGCAGTTATCTAAACTCGCATTTGACGTTTACCAAAAAGGCGCCGAAGCTAGCTGAAACATAGAGAGACCACAACGGAGAAATAATGTCCGAAGAGCCACTTCCTTCTAGCCCATTAGAGCAATTACGCACCATGGCCGCAGTCGAAGCGATGATGACAGATGATCTTCGACATATCGAGGTCTACACAATGGATGGCCTCTTAAGTTTATTTTGGCATGGACCTTCGACAGCCACAGATGTCGTTTTATGTTGTGGAGGCGCAATGGGAGGAGTCCTAGGGCCAGCTGATGCTCTCTATCATGACCTTGGCGTTGAGCTAGGTGAACAAAACATTGGACTCATCCGCGTTGGGTACCGCCAACCAAACGAAACCGACAGTTGCGTTCATGATCTTCTAGCCGCCGCTGATCTAGCTACGCGAAGCGGAGCGCAACGCTTTATAACGATGGGTCACTCATTTGGCGGAGCTACAGCCATGCAAAGCGCTGTCGTACTAGCAGAGCACTGCGCCGGGTTAGTCACTCTTGCGACCCAATCAGCTGGTTGTGAACCTGCCGAGGATTTAGCAACCAAAATTCCAGTATTGATGTTTCATGGAACAGATGACACTATTCTGCCTATCGCTGCTAGCGAAATGGTTCAAATGATCCTCGGAGGTGGCGAACTGGTGCGCCTACCCGATGTTGGGCACCTTCTCGCCGAAGCCAGCGAACAACTACGCGAACATCTACGCGAATGGATTCCAAGCCAGTTCGCGAATCACACAAAACAATGAAGATTTCACTCCCCCTTCAACCCATAAACCTAACACCCGAAACATTAACTTTCTTTATCCAAGATGGCGGTCTTGCTCCAGGTAACGAAGCAGCTGTAGTTGAGAACCTAAACATCGAAACGTTCGCTTCCGGAACAGCTTTTCTTGGCTCGTTAGCTCGATTAGATATCACTTGGACAGATCTCAACTGCGGTCTGCCGACCCGCCTAGTTGCTAAAACCCCCACTACAGACCCAGGAGGGTTATCAGTCGGCAAAATGTTAAACGTGTGGGAACGCGAAGCAATGTTCTATGCACGACTCGCTCATCAGATAGCAACTCCAGTTCCTCCATGCCGAGCTAATTTTGTTGATGGTGATCAAGCTTTACTCATCCTCGATGACCTTTCGCCCTCAACTCCAGGTAACCAAGTTGCTGGAGCTACGCTCGCCCAAGCTCGCTCCGCTGTAATCGCCTTGGCTCAACTTCATGCACCTTTTTGGGGTAAAACCAGAGCTCCGGATCTTATGTGGGTCCCGGGTATTGATAACCGTCAAACAACATTTGGGTTGCAATCAGCTATTTCTGAGTCGCTTCCACACTTTCTTAAACGATTCGGCGATGGACTTCCCTCAAAAGGTATTGAGTGGCTAGAAAAGTTTGTGCCATTACTCGGGTCTTGGCGAGATGACGTCATCAGCAAGCCTTTGACTATCGCGCACGCAGATTACCGAGTTGAGAACATGCTGTTCACCACGGATAACGCCGTTTCGGTTATAGATTGGCAGACCGCTATGTACACCGGAGGGCCCACCGATTTATCATTTTTTATTGCGACTAACCTCGAAGTTCAGCTACGCCGCGAGTACGAATCTGAACTCATTCAACTTTATGTCGAGACGTTAAACCAGGAAGGCATCCACGAAGCTGCTCTCGTTGAAATCAAAAATGACTACGAGCACGCCCATCTGTGGTGGATGAGCATGCTCGCGAATAACTTGTCCTCCATAGAAACACCAGATGCGAGAAGCGCAGCACTTTTTGATGCAATACTTACTCGCCTCTACTCTGCAGCTATGGACTCTGAATGTGGACGTTTCGTTTCTTAAAGTCAGCTACTATTTCGTGGCTTCGCGTCGACCAAAGTCTTTAAAAGTATCGCCGATTGATGTTGTAACGGAAGCGAGCTTGCCGGTTCCTTCGAGAAGGCGAGGCGCCTTATCTTGAAGATCTGCAACTTCCCAGCGGCCGTCTGTCGCTATGATCTTGTCGTCGTCTAATGACCAACCGCCGTAGAGGCCTACTTCATTGCCACCTACATGGAAAACCCCGCCGGTAAATGGGCAACCTTCAGTTGATAGGTAAGCAACCAGGGGACTTATATTCGCCGGGTCGTAGAGATCAAATTTTGACGGGTCGTCAGGGGCTTTAACCACATCTTCTAAGCCTGGCGTCTGAAGAGTTAGCCGAGTTCGCGCTATCGGGGCTAAGCAATTCACTCTTACTCCGTAACGAGCTAATTCTCCAGCAGCGACGAGGGTCATCGAAGCGATACCGGCTTTGGCGCCCGAGTAGTTGAATTGCCCCAGATTTCCAAGCATCGCGCCCGAAGCAGTATTGATAATCGCAGCATCTACTTCACGGCCCGCTTTAGCTTGCTCACGCCAATACGCAGCAGCCCATCGGGTTGGACAGAAGTGCCCTTTCATATGGACGTCGATTACTGCATCCCACTCGCCTTCTGTCATG
>CAJQGN010000114.1 GCA_905477545.1 uncultured Acidimicrobiales bacterium
CAAAAACTCAAATTTCATGTTGTTGCAACTCTCCTAGTCGTACCGGGACAGTCTGCCATACCGACGGCGTTTTGCCGTTTTTAGTTGCATTATACCTATCTGGGTTGGTCGCGATTTTTGGGCTTGGAGCGCCGAGCCTTGCTACATAATCGACACGCCTTTCAAATTTCTAAGCTCAGAAGGGCCGCTAATCTGAACCTTCCACTTTAAGCTGTTTTGATTTAAACCGGGTCGCTCATTTCAATCCCAACTTTTTGTTATTTTTATAAAATTTTAAGGCGAGGGCAGGGAGTTCTCTTGGCACATGGTCAAGATCTTTGCACTCTTCGGTGACAGGTCATAGCTTCTTCTTCTAAGCCGTGGACTGCTCCTTAGAGCTTAATTTTTTGATGTCTAAGGTCTAATATTTTATTTCAATGAGCTAAGCACATATCAACACCTTGGCTTCTGGCAAGCTAAAGGAGTGTCGAATACATCTTCTGCCTCCGTCGTCTTAGAAGGCGTTTCAGTTAAGTATGAGGATCGGACCGTCCTTGGTCCGATAGATCTGGAAATCCGTTCAGATGAAAGGTGGATAGTCCTTGGACCGAACGGCAGCGGTAAAACTAGTTTGGTCAAAATTTTGTCGCTGTATCGTTACCCAACTACTGGATCAGTTCAAATATTGGGCGAACGTTGGGGGCAAACCGATGTTAGAGAGCTACGTAAGCGAATAGGACTCGCTAGTTCCTCTTTACGGGATCAATTCCGAGCAGACATTACAGGGTTAGAGATTGTTGTGACGGCCAGGCATGCTGCCCTGGAAACATGGTGGCATACCTATAGCGAGACCGATCTTGATGCCGCTAGAAGTTGTTTAGCTCAAGTGGGGGCCGAGAGTTTGACCACTAGAAATTTTGAAACCATGTCTTCAGGTGAACAACAACGGGTCCAACTAGCTCGTACTTTAATGGGTGATCCTGGTTTGCTCATCCTCGATGAGCCCACTGCTGGTTTAGATCTTTCCGGAAGAGAACAATTAGTTACGAGCCTTTCAAGCCTTGCGTCCATGCCATCAACTCCAGCGACTGTGCTTGTCACTCATCACACTGACGAGATTCCTCCTTCGTTTACTCACGGCTTACTGTTGCGTGATGGATGCCCTTTAACAACCGGGCCTCTAGAAGATATTCTCACTGCAGAAGCCTTGTCCGAATGTTTCGGATTAAAGTTGCGACTGGAGCATCGCGAAGGACGGTGGCTATCGTGGGCCGCTACTTAAATCGTGAGCAAGCGCTTGACCCGACGCGGAATCAGTCGACTATTTTTGGGGAGGTCGCCGATCTGTACGATAGATCGCGGCCCGCTTATCCGGCGCAGTTGTTCGACTGGATTGGCGTCGTTTCCAATATTGGCGATTCTGCACTCGTTGTAGATGTCGGTTGTGGCACCGGAAAAAGTTCAGAGTGGTTCGTGAGAAATGGTCATACGGTCGTCGGAATAGAACCTGACCATAGAATGGCAGCTATCGCTTCTGCGAAACTGCATCACTCCAATCGCTTTACTATAGAGACTGTCGAATTTCAGAACTGGCTTGGATTGACTGCGCCGGCAGATCTCGTTATCTCCGGCCAAGCATGGCACTGGGCTGATCCACTAACCAGATTTCGCTCAGCTCATGCGACACTCAAAAACCAAGGATGGCTTTGCGTTTTTTGGAATCAGCCAGAAGTGCATTCTGATGAGATTCATAAGAACATCGATAAGGTCTATGACCTTCTTCCTTCAGACGTAAAACAGGCGTTTCATGACACCCGACTACCTGGCAGCAAATCTGCTATTACAGCAGCTTCACCTGCAGATGAATTCGATGAAAGTAAATGTTTCGGTTCGGTGAAGCGGTTCAACTTTAGTTGGGACTTAGAGGTAACCTCTCAGTCGCACGTCGAAAATTTACTTACGCAGTCCACTCATCGATTACTGCCCACCGAGTACCGCTCTCGACTCCTCAATGAAATCGCCGATGTAATTGACTCACATGGCGGGTCATATATCCAGACATTTAATACGCATGCCTATGCAGCCATGCGGGCAACCTGAGAAACTTTCATATATGGGACCTTACGAAAAAATAATTCGGTCGTACTTTGATGCTTGCAGCGAGGGCGAAGATACTGATATTTCCGCTCACTTCTCAAATGACGCTACTATTTTCGACACCAACCACCCTCCGGTTGTAGGGAAACCCGAAATAGGGGTTTTCTGGCTCAAGATTCGCAGCAAATGGCAAAATGCTAAATGGTTTGTTCATCGGGTAGTCGAAGATGGTGAAACAGCTGCTATCGAGTGGGCAATGACCGGCGACTCTCAAGGGGCTAGTTTCGTGATTTATGGCAGTGAACATTACGAATTCAAGGATGGTTTGATTTTTGAAATACGTCAGTATTGGACATTTGATCCTGGCAACCTCGGCGGTGGCCTCATCAACTATCCCTATGGCGAGTCGGGACGTTTAGAGGGTGACTCCATTGACTGAGCATGACCCCCAACAAGCACATTTTGTATATGTCGATCCAAATTCGAGTCTCGTAAGAGAGCTG
>CAJQGN010000115.1 GCA_905477545.1 uncultured Acidimicrobiales bacterium
CCCCAAAACCCCAAAACCCCGTAGATTTGAAATTATAAACAGAAAAAAATTTTATGAATTATTGAATCAATATTAAATTTTCGAGGGTCTCTACTTGGACTGATTATACTGCGCATAATTTTGAATCTGGTTAGCTCCGCGATTATTGGTTTGCTAGCCAGGATGCTATTACTGCATTAGCAATATTTTTTGCTGGCTAGGGTGTCGGACCTGTTATTGTTAGTGGTACTAGTTTGACTGCGGCTAGATGTTCTGCTTTTGGGTGTTATTGGTGGCCTACATTCCTCTGTTGTCAAAGGTATTAACTCTGGCGTTAGTTCCTGAATTTATACCTCTCGTCGATGCCGTTATCCTATCTGGTCTTTGGCTCTCCGGTGCCAACCCCTAAATGATCTTTTTGGCCTGTTTTGACTGCGTTATAACCTTATTTTGCATCCCTTACTTTTCATTATCTCCCATAACTAAAGATGTATTAACGTCAGAAGACATCATCATACCTTGAGCTGCCTCCTAATTATCAAAATGCGCATACTATTTTTGTGCTTTTTGCGTTTTCTGGGGCTACTATTATTGTCCATAAACCTTTTGATGACTTTATGGCTCTTGCTGGAAGGATCCTACTGAATTGTACGCAATCCTATTGTCAGCTCCCACGATAATCTTTTGCTACCGCTTCTTATTCTAGTAACCAGCTTTTTGATCGATGGCGGCCGATACCATCTGGTTTGAATAGACCTAATTTTAAGTAGATTTCACCTTTTTCGGATTTCTATAATTTGCAGGGTTTTCGTCGTAACCTAGGCAGATGGTAGACCTTTCTAAGTTATTTGGCTATTGTTAAGATGGATGATTTATAGAGTCTTTGGGATTAGATAGAGAAGAGCTCTTTTGCTTATTGGTGTTCAGGGCTCCTGCTATCGTGCCTGGCTATGTGTTTATAATAATACTTCCATGATGATTTCTAACCAAGCTTTGATGCGCACTCTGCTAGCTTTGAACCTAAAAGTTCATGTTCTGTTGCTGTTATGAAGGATGCGAATCAAAGGTACGCATGGTCTATTTCATGTGACCTTTATTGGAGGAATCTTGGTAGCCTGCAGGGGCCGGTTGAAGCTTATTACCTGTCCCGGGTTTACGGTAGTCAAAAGAATACGACTGCATATTCTGCTGGCCTCCTTTCATGGACGGCGGGATTGAACCGTTGCCTGCACTATTGGCTTACGAATAAACTGGTTGAGTCGTCTAATTCTTCATCTCAATTTGATTCAGATGCAGCTGATTGTTGTTGTCAGACCGACCCATGCTATTCGAATTGGTATTTACAGTGTTCTGGTTATAATAAGACTAATACATATTCTGATTGGGCTAACTTACCGTAGCGCCTCCGACTCTCGCCATGTCGTACCCTAGCATGTTTCCGCCGCTGTTGATGAGCTTGCTCTTTCTATGCTGTTAGGTATTATAAATATTAGCTTGAGCACTTTGTTTTATTTACGATGATTTGACCTTGCTATTCAACTGATTAGGCTGAATATTTGGAGACAAACCGATCTAGCCACCATTCAGTTGTTGTTGCATATGATGATTTTGAAGTTGCTGGGGCTTGCCATGAGTTAGCTGCTGAGGATTCTTCATTTGCTTTCTCTTGTCGGTGGTATGAATTTGGGTGTTTATGTTTGAAGCGACGAGGCCTCTCGCACCTTGGCTTCCGTGAGTCTAATGCTAGACCGGCTACTAAATGGAATACTACTTATTAGTCCTCATTTCAACCGACTTGATTTTCTGATGTTGGCCTTGTTTTTAGGCAGTCTTCTATTGCATCTATTATTGCTACTGATTTTACTTGGGTATCTATGACTTGATAAGATTCATTTGAGGACCGAAATTGGCGGTTTGCTTGAGGTGCGCGGAGTTCATGTTACTTTCGGAATACTGTTGTTTCTGATTTAGGACATTTTTCTTGGAGTTTCTTTACTTGGTCTGCTCTTTGCCTCTGGACGAACCTAGGGCGGTGTTATACTAGTAGGTATTGGACACCCCAGTGCCGACCATTGATGACAAAGCATTCGAATGGAGTACGGTCTGACCACCTGGTGCCGTCAATCCCATGGTATTAAAATGTATTTCGGGATTAAATTACTATCCTTTGCTTCCGTGAATTTGTGGCGACACGGATTCGTTAACAAGCTTTTAGTTGTCGTCACTTCTAGGAACGCTTAACTAATTTTGCTAAACATGATAACTTTTGGATATGTTTGAAATCTTAGACGCGTGATTAGAAGCGAGACTGCTCGCCTAATGCATTGGTTAAGGCTGTTTCTATTGCTTCTGCTATTGGGCTGGATTTTATCTCTTGCTTAGAGACGAGCTATAATTATTCTGGTTGAAGGATTGCTGGGTGTTTTGTTATTGGGCTTGGTATTGAGAACGAAGGTTGTTTTGATGCTCGGCGACAGGATCTCGCTTTTGCTTCAAGCGGCCGTCATGAGTGTTGTAGATTTTGCTCTATAATTTACCGCCATTTGCGGTGTTCCTCATGTTTTCCTCCTGCTCCCCTCTTTTGACGTTGGTGGTCACGTGATGGGTCTGGAGGTGTGCCTCATCTTCAAACAGCACGTCTTCATCTGTCGTCATTATATTGCCATGTCTAATGGAGTCATTGAGATTGTCGTCACTGGCTTCTTGAAGTCCTTTTTGGATGATGTTTTTCACTTAGGATTTCAACTTCTTGTGTTTCTGCAGCTACTTTTGCTTTGAAATTTCCGCCTGCTATTGTTGACGAATAGCTTTCTGGTGCTCGTCTTCTTGTTTTATCGCGTCATCGATCACGTTCCTCTTCTGTTTCAGGTTACGCATTCTCCCAATAAGGTCTATGAATTCGAAATGTGAACCAGTATTCGGGCACTAATAGGTGAGCCCACCCTCCTACTCGTTTTTATCCTGCGGCTCCTCCCCTTCAATATAGCCGTCATTAAGCATGTGAATACCGATGAAGTTCGCCATCTCGTTATTCATTTCTTCTCCCTCGCAAAGCTAGAACGTCAGGTATTCATCCTCTTCGTCCTTTTGAGAATCCTGACTATCCTCTCTAAGATTATCTTGAATCAACTCGGCAGACGTATCTAAGATATCAGAACACACCGTAATTAGCGATAGCTGCCTCCCGTCATTGAGGATATTGTTTCGACTTTTGGATTCATCCTATGGTACCCCGTAGTCATACTCAGGCTAAGGAGCAAATTCTTTGTCAGATGGCGTCATCTCGACGTGATTTCCCGAGTAGATTACGGCTGCCTAGGTCTACCCATTGGACACATCAGTATCAACTCTCTAATAAAAGTTAATTTTGTTTTGATTTTACTTGATGATTTGTTCGGGATCCGTTTAAGGTAATTGCTCATTGATGATATATTTTGCCACTCCAGAATTTAGGTTGTGCATGTTTACCATAGGAGTTGTCTGGGGTAAATGCGCAATTTGCTCCTGTGAGCTCTCTTGATTAATGACCATCATTTGGGAAGAGTCACCGCCCGTTATACCACTGCTATCTCTCCCAGCAGGAATGCCTCCTCCACCAGACTTGATTTCGGTTTTATCTTCATGGTAGCCTTGGAAACCATATCGGCCCGATTTTGCCTACTGCTATTGTTATTAGTGCTACTAGATTTGAGGATTAACTTGCTCATTGAACTACTTGGCCCACTCCTTTTAGTATCGCAGGATTTCTTGGCTAGTATCAGAATTCATGTTGGACTCGTTGCATTTGAGCAGTGCTTAACCTGTGGTCGTAACAACCCCAGCCACATTTTTCATCTATGGCACAGAATTCGTGTCTTGGTTTTTCTTTGAGATTGAGGAATTTTTGTAACTTTATCCATTTTAAGCCTGCTAGCGGCTATTCTTCTGCTGACGATCCTGTTAATTTGAGAGAGTTCGCTTGATCTCTTGGAGGTTCTGCGTGCCCTGATTATTCCTTTACTGTATCTCGATTTGCTCTTTCAGGAATTGGGCAATCTGTGGGATTTTCATCAGTTCTTTCAATTGTTCGACGCTGATATTTTATTAAGAAACACCACTCATGTCGCTTAATCCACTAACGTTATTTTAGTCCAGTTCAAAATTGTCTTGCGCCATTTCGAACGTTTCTGGTGGTATAAATTTCTCCTCAGCCTATAGATTTATTTCGTTGGAGCTAGAGTTACCCGTGGGCTCGGCCATTACTTGCTAAGCGATTTTGTCTTTGTTGGGTACGCTCTGGAGGTTTGAGTTTCTCGTCGCTGCCATACTATCCTGATTATTGTTTATGAATTTCAAATTTTTGGCAGCCTGTTCGACCGAAAGACTACCATGCCCGGAGAGGGGCTTCGAAACCTAGTAGGCCTTGTTCATCTGTATGTGAGCCGATTTCGCACTCTGGTTCGAATTCTTGTTATCAAACTGATTAAGATTGCTATTCACGTTTTGCTGTCGACTCATATTGTTTTACTACCCTAGCTGAATTTAATATTGAGCCTTCTAATTTGCTGATCCCTTTGGATTCTTCTGCAATAGATTTTGAACAGTACCATCAGTTTTGGAGCGTCTATGATGGCCTGCTGAGCCCTAGGAAATTTACTAGTCTTGAGGATTTATTCCGTGCTGAAGATTCGAGGAATTGGCTATGTTCGTTACTTGATGGGGCTGTCCCCTCGTTTGTGCATAGCCGAGATTCTTCTTTTGCCCCATTGATTATTTTCCTGGTGAGACCATATTCCCTTATTTCTATGATGTCGTATATCTGATGTTAGGATTCTAAACGCTCTACTGGAATACTTGGTTGTTGCTCTTAATTGGTTTCTGATACGTGCCCAGGTTCTAAGCTTTATTCTGCATATTGCTCTCAATCATCGGCTAACTTGAAATGGATTAACCTTATTTATATATCGCCTTTTGCTGCATTTGAAAAATTAATATATTATATTTCGAAAATGTTTAAATTTTTGGGACTTTGTATTCATCTATTTCACTTTTCTGGGGTTTTGGGGTTTTGGGG
>CAJQGN010000116.1 GCA_905477545.1 uncultured Acidimicrobiales bacterium
GTCGGCACCTCCGACTCCTACAGCGATCATTCCGAGGCCACCGGCATTAGGAGTGTGACTATCGGTTCCAATCATCATCCCGCCAGGGAATGCGTATTGTTCAAGTACAACCTGATGTATGATTCCACTTCCTGGTTTCCAAAATCCAGCTCCATACCGGGCACATACACTTTGAAGAAAATCATAAACTTCTTCGTTGTTCTCTGATGCGACTACTAGGTCAGTTTTACCGTCTTCTCGAGCCTGAATTAGATGGTCACAATGCGTGGTCGTTGGAACCGCAACCTGAGGAAGTCCAGCGGTCATAAATTGCAGCCAAGCCATCTGGGCAGTGGCATCTTGCATCGCTACTCTGTCAGGTAGAAGATCAACGTAGCTTTGGCCACGTTCAAGATCTTGATCCTGGTTCGATAAGTGATTTATAAGTACCTTCTCAGCGAGCGTTAACGATCTTCCTAGCTTAGATCTGCCCCAAGCGAGATTTTTGGGAAGGTTTGAATAGACCGCTTCGATTAGTTCGATTGGAGTGCTGGCAGCGACAGCCATAAGGTTTCCTTTGTAATTAAGATCAGATCCTGTGTCTAAAAGACTTTAGATGTTTAGAGGACTAAAGCTGTTTGGTCTGGCTAGTTATTGCCAAATGTGTCGAAACTTACTAGCCCTTGCGTGTCTAAACGAGGCGCCTTCTTGAAGTCGGTTCCAATCGTGTGAGCTATTGGAAATAAGCCGACCTGTGTCCACGAATTATAGTCAATGCCTAGAATTTCAGCAGCTTCTTTTTCAAATGGCAGATGTAGCGTTGTCCAGGCGGAACCAAGTCCACGTTCTCGCGCTGCGAGCATAAAACTCCAAACAGCTGGTATTATCGAACCCCATTTAGATGCTTGACCGAAACAATCTTCGCCTTCTATGCGTCCTTGCATTAACGGGACTAGAAGAACAGGAACTTCGTGAAAAACGTCTCTAAGGTGTTTTGATGAGCCTCGGACAAACTGGGCGCGTTCTGCTCTTATGTCGCCAGGGGGGTACTCGCGCGGCGGTGCGCTAACGTACGGGTCGTACCCTTGTCCATAAAGATTAGCTAGTTGCCGCTTTTTTTCAGGGTCTTCGACAAACAGGAAATGCCAACCTTGAACATTGGATCCTGTAGGTGCTTGAAACGCTATATCTGTGCATTCTAAAAGTGTTTCCTTGTCAACTGGGCGATTTAGGTCCAGTCGTTTACGCACCGCTCTGGTCGTAGTTAAAAGCTCATCAGCTGTAAGTTTAAGATTCATATTTTGGGTTCCTCTAGATGTAAGGCCACTCGCGCTTAGACGTTTGACCATTGTCATTCTCTGCCGTTAGCGCCCAACGCCTCCGCCATGCGCTACCTTCAGGCCCTTGGAGGCCAGGATTATCGGATTTATGTAAGCGTTGTCTAGATGTATACCAGTTGCCAGTGGCTGTTTCATCCGCAAGTGATTCGACTGCTTCTTGAAGCTTTTTTGTGAATCTCCGATTGTTATCATCCTCAGTGAATATGAGCGGGCGACCAAAATTTATTATTGATTTTGATCGTTTTGGCCAGTTTCGCCCTTTGCGCAAAATGTCGTAGGTGCCGCGAATATGAACTGGGACTACCGGGACTCCGGCTTGCTTAGCAAGAAAAGCTGCTCCAGGACGAAACTCTTGCCCCCATCCATCAGGTGAGCGACCTCCCTCTGGGTAGATCACCATGCTCCAGCCGCCCTTAAGAAGGCCAACTGCTTTTTCAATAGTGTTTCTGTTAACCGAAGTTCTCTCTATCGGTATTGCCCCGATAAAAAGAGAAGAAAGAGTAGCAGCGAACCTGCTCCCAAAGAAGTAATCGGCGGCAGCCCCGACGAATAATTTGTGTCTCCAGGGCTCGGGCACTGAGGTGATCATGACCAAAGTGTCGGCATGACTTTGATGATTTGCAGCAAAAATAGCCGGGCCTTCAAGATCGTGGAGCCTGTCGGCTCCCTCTATTGTTGGATTGGCGTAGTAAGAAATTATGCCTCTACCTAAACTAGCTAAAGCCAAACGTCGAGTCAGTCGAGCTGGATATCTGCGAGCCCAGTCAGTGTCGTAGCTAGCACCCAAAGTTGATGGCAAGTCGGCTTCGCCTTTTGGTGTTTCCGCTGCCTTAAGCGGGAATTCGACTTTCCGCATCACTTTTGTGATCGATGGTTTAGATCTGCGAGCCGAGAGGTGGCTGATGGGTCGTCGACGGTTTAAATCAGCCATTTATTCTAGACTACATCCGCCATCAGGATTGGTGGATTATGTATGTGAGTAAGTGTTGGTGAAGGTCCTACAACATCGCTTGCCATTTCTAGAGCATCGCGCATTGTCGTCGCAGACCTGAACCCCATACGTTTTGTGGCTCGCGGGTCACCTCCGATGATGATTACCTGAGAAAGATGATCAAGTGCATGAGCGCACCAGTACCACATGTAGAAAGGGTGAACCCCGTGGTAAGCGTATGAAGTACGATAGAGGTGCCGGTACCAATCATCTTCGGCGTACCTTTTTTCATACTTTTGTTCGATTTTTTCAGGATCAGTCGTATCAGCTAGAACCTCTTCAAAAAAGTCAATGTAGCTGGGATGATGAACAGGATGGAACTCCCAGGGGGTTGGATGACTCATTATCACCACTCCACCTTCTTTGACGAGTGGCTTCCCTTTGTAAAGATTGAAAAAATATCCCAACCCGAGGCACGCCACGAGCACCGGGTTCATAACCGAATTGACGTTGTAAGGACCGATGTAGGGGAGTCCCATGCTCAAAATATCAGTTTGTCCTTCGACTCGGACGAGGTGTTGTTTGTAGACGTTGCGTGTCGTGACTTCATGAACTGCTTCAACTTCGCCCGCCTGTATAGAAGTCAAACCATACGGTGATCTGATGCTTTGGAAGATTGAACGGGCGGCTTTTCTTGGCATACGATCTAATGCTTTTTTGCTTCCGAGAAGCATCGCTCGGTCCTTAGCGGTCATCTCCCATTCACGTTTCTGAAGAAATTCGAAAGGAGCAGGGAACGTATCGTTGTTTAAAGTTGTTTCGATTTGGAAAATTTTTACGCCAGCTGCTGCGATTAAACGTCCTTGACGCCAGTTCTTTGTATGCAGCTCGCTTTGGTCTTGGTCCATAAAAGACTTGGATTGACGCATTGTCTGGACATTGTGGTGATGTCGCAAAGCGGCGTAGCCTGATAGCCCAGTAGCAACGCTCTTGTGCCCGCCGTCCATGGACACGAGGTTAATGTTGACATAAATAATCAGGTCAGACTCGACAGCACGAGAGGAAATGACTACTTCCTCGCCATGCTCAGTCTCTCCGAGGTGAGTCAGCCCCTCTGGGTCTTCTGCATCGAAGTTGTACAGTTGCCCCTGCGGAGCAAAAGCGTCATAGACACGATCTCCAACAGCATGACGGAGCTCAGATTCAGTCATTCTCCGATGAAGAGCGAGAGCAGCTATGAGGTGAATGTCATCGACTCCTGCTGCTGCTGCTAAGTCGAGTACCTGTTCGATAATCCGCCCTCGTATGTCAGGGGAGCGCATAGGAGGCAGAGGCAAAGAAATATCATCGAAAGCTATTGTCAGTTTCATTCCTGCCGTAAGCAGTGCGGTCAGTGGCTCTGAATCTCCGAGCGGATTGATGAGCGCTTCTCTAATTGCTTCATCGACATTTGATATCGGGGCAATGG
>CAJQGN010000117.1 GCA_905477545.1 uncultured Acidimicrobiales bacterium
GTCGGCTTCTGTTTCATCTCGGACTACGAGCACGTCTGCAGAAGCAATCAAAGATTCTGCGTTGTCGGTAACGACTGATCGTTTATTTCGGTTTATCGCGTGAAATCCCGGGTCAGTGCGATATGGATCACCTTCTTCAGATTCAAGTTTTATTACGTCAGCTCCTTGATCGGCTAAGAACCTGGTCGCGTATGGTCCTGCTATCCCGATGGCAGTCTCGACAACACGAATTCCAGAAAAAACACCCTTATTCGACATGTAGCCTCCCAAACAACAAGCAGCACTCTACGAACCTAAAAACGTCAAGAAAATAGTTTTAGCCGACAGAGACGACTTTATACGTCCTAGAATTAATATCTATGACGGACACAGCACAATCTGAGATTCTAAGGATTCCGACGGCTCCAGTTTTTGACTCTGTTGAGGCCGAGCGTCAACATAGAAAACAACGGCTTGCTTCAGTCTTTCGCGTGTTCTCAAAGTTTGGGTTCGAGGAAGGATTAGCCGGGCATGTCACTGCTAGGGATCCTGAGTTGACTGATCATTTTTGGGTCAATCCCTTTGGCGTTCCGTTCGGGAAGATTAAGGCGTCTGACCTTCTCCTTGTAAATCATCACGGGGAAATTGTCGAGGGCAAACACCCACTAAATCAAGCTGCTTTTGCTATACATAGTCGAGTTCATATGGCTCGGCCAGATGTGGTTGCTGCAGCACATACACACTCGCTCTATGGTAAAAGTTGGTCTTCTCTGGGACGAAAGCTAGATCCTTTGACCCAAGACTCATGCGCGTTCTACGAAGATCATGCTCTGTTTGATGATTTCACTGGTGTCGTGCTTGATGTGAATGAGGGTGATCGAATTGGCGATGCTTTGGGAGATAACAAAGCTGTAATTTTGCAAAATCATGGCCTCTTAACGGTGGGGCATTCTGTCGATGAGGCCGCCTGGTGGTTTATCACGATGGAGCGATCATGCCAGGCTCAGCTCTTAGCTGAGGCAGCAGGAAACCCAATTTTGATTCGTGAGGATGTAGCCAGACACACAGCTGATCAAGTTGGCAGCCATGCTGCAGGTTGGTACAGCTACCAGCCAATCTATGAGAAGACCTTTGACGAAAATCCAGATTTCCTTAATTAGTTATAAGACTAAGTGAGGCTAGCTCTAGGTTCCATTCGTTAGATTTTTTGCCATCTCTCTAAGATCTGTTTTAAGTACCTTGTTAGAGGGGTTAAGCGGTAATGAGTCAATTACCCAGTAATACCTAGGCACTTTGTAGTTCGCCATCTGCTCACGGCACCACTCAAGAATTTGTTTCACATTTGGTTCACTACTCGGGGTCGGAACAATGAACGCTGCACCGACTTCTCCTAAACGGTCGTCGGGCACTCCTATTACGGCTACTTGGCCAATATCTGGGTGATCTAACATCATCTGTTCAATTTCCGCTGGATACGCGTTGAATCCTCCGTTAATGAACATGTCTTTTTTTCGGTCGGTTATGTCGATGTAGCCATTTGCGTCCATGACACAAATGTCACCTGTCTTCAACCACCCATCTTCATCTATGGCTTCTTTAGTCTGCTCGGGGTCGTCTAGGTACCCACTCATTACGCAGAAGCCTCGAACTAATAATTCTCCTGGAGTTCCAAGTTCAACGTCTATGCCATTGTCGTCTACCAGACGAATTTCGATTCCTGGCAGAGCCTTGCCGCTGGTAGTGGCAACTAGCTCGGGAGGGTCATCGGCAGAACAAATAGTTACAAGACCATGAGTCTCAGTCATTCCGTATGCGGTTATGACCACCTCGAACCCGAGCTGTTCGCGCATTGCGACTACGGTTTCTACGGGGACGCTAGCTGCGCCTGTTAAGGCTGAACGCAAACTTGTCGTATCGAATTCAGCGAGCCTTCCAGAATTTATCAAACTTTGGAAGATAGCTGGTGGGCCTGGGAGAACAGTAATTCGATCGTCCTGTATACGTTGCAATACATCCACGACGTCAAAAACAGGGTTTGGCAGCATAGTGGCACCGTGCATTAGGCAAGGCGTTATAGCTCCGTTGAAGCCAAAAGCATGAAAAAAAGGATTGATTATCAGCATCCGGTCGCCTGTTCGGATACTCAGTTCACGTGCATAATGTGCGAACCCGCGCAGTATTGGTCCCTGCTGGACCATCACGCCTTTCGGTAAACCAGTAGTCCCCGAGGTAAACATAATGAGACCCAGATCATCACCTTTTACGTGTTTGCTTTGGGTTCGGACTTGGTTTAGGTAGTTCTCATCAGATCGTTCTAAAAAGGATTGAAATGGCACTGTTCCTTCGGTGTGTTCGCCTCTGAGAACAATAATTTCCTGGAGACTTTCAATCTCCTCGCCTGATTTACGCAAATCAGCGACATAATCATTTCCAAGGAAACCCACAACGGTGAATAGTAACTTCACCTCGGCTTTGCGTAATACGTAGGCTGCCTCCCTACCTTTGAAGCGAGTATTGACCGGAACCATTACTGCACCAGCGTTCAGCACAGCTAGTCCAGCTACCACCCATTCCCAAGTGTTTGGCGCCCAAACAGCGACTCTGTCACCAGGTTTAATTCCCGATGCGACTAAAGCAGCAGCGCACAGATCGATCTGCTCAGACAGTTCGGTATATGTTAACGATATATTCCCGTCTTTAATCGCTTCTATGCTTCCAAATTCAGTGGCTGCCCGCTTTACCAGCGCCGGATAGTTATCAGGAATTGCGGTTATCATTAACGCCCCTAGGAAATATTTTATTAAAAAGCCTTACCTGAAGTTACGAAACGATCCTGCCCCAAAATCGCAACTTCACACTAGCTAACGGGTCACTACTCCAACGACTTCGCCGTGAATAAAATGAAAATATCCTGTTGGTAGTCGTGCCCAGGTTTTCCAACCCTCTGATATTTCCTGCATCTCTGAACTGGTTGCGTAACCATACTCAATTGCCTGTTGCCCAAAACTGGTAGCTACGCAGCGTTCCGCCCATGAATTTCCCCAGTTAAGCCGATCTTCGATTTCAGCGAACACCCATACTGAGGCGGTGCAAAGCAGATCGCTCAGGCCAGCTTCACTGCACCAGCCATATAAATATCGCCCAGCGTCCGGCTCAGCGCCATTATGTCGAGCAACTTGACGATAAACACGACGCCACTTATCGATCAAAAGCGACTCAGGATTGCTACACATCGTGTAGTAATCTGCATCACGCACAGCGATGAATCCCCCTGGTTTCACAACGCGTTTCATTTCTTTCAGAGCGAGCACCGGATCGGTGAGATGCTGCAAGACTTGATGTGCATACGCTAAATCGAATGAATCATTTTCATAGGGCAGTTCATAAACTGACGCCTCATCCAAGCTAATATTTTTAACCCCAGCTTTAGCAACCGTCTCGCCAGCTCTAATTAAAATCTGTTGTTCAGGTTCGATTCCTGTTACCGAACCCTGATCGGCCCACTTCGCCAGGCCAACTGTGATTGATGCAGGACCGCATCCAATGTCTAAAATATCTGAATCTCTTCGAATATACGCTTTCGCAAAACGCGCACAGCTATCAGCGGTTCGCCTGGCGTGTTGATCTACAGCCGCAGCTTGGTGGCCGTGTGTATATACGTCATTTTTAATCAACAGGCTGCCTTGTCTCATCGAAGCTAATAGGAAAACTTAGAATTATTCTTCAATAGAAATCGCGAACTCTGGACAATTCGCCGCCGCTAGTTTTGCCTTATCTTCAAGCTCTGGTGGAACTGTTCCATCATCGATCTCCTTAGCGTAGCCATAATCATCAACATCAAATAGTTCTGGTGCTAATGAATAGCAGCGATTATGGCCTTGACATTTTTCTGTATCTACTTTAATGCGCATCTTAATCCTCTATGGTTTTCGACCAGTAACAGCGATGAATTTATGCACTATAGAGTCATTCTCGTCTGTCTGAATCTCTGACCCGAACTTTTCACCGCGGATGGAGTCACCTGCAGCTTTGAGTCGTTCATAACTCATAGCTGCTAAGGCATCATCGATTCGTATCTCTTGACCTACAGCTCGAGCTAAATCAAATGTATGCGTCAACGGGTCGACGACGACAACTCCTAAAAATTTTTCAATAGTTAGATTTCCCCATGGAGTGTCCGCTCGCATTTGTAGTGTTTCTTTTCTGCCGAGGGCTTCGAGTACTTGATCACGCGCAATTATCCATTCCTCTTTGGGGTTCTTAACTTCTGGATGGTCTGAGACCGATGCTCCCTCTCCATTTACAAACCCGGTGATCATCTGACACATACCGATATTGTGCGCCAACACGTCTAGGGCTGACCAATCAACACACGGAGATGGATTCGTCCATTCGTTGTCTGAGGTTCGCTGAACTACAGCATCAAAGCCAAACAAAGCCTTTACGTAATTACGGTGGTTGATACTCATCTTGCACACAATATCTGCAATTGCGTTGCGGTACCGAAGATTGAGAAATTGTCGGCCTCCCGAGAGCATCAGTCGCTCATGATTGAAAACTTTGTTCAGAACTCATTCGTAAAATAATTTTCTTTAACCTAGCTGTCATTCGCTCACTCAAACCCAGGCCAAATGTCAGTTAGGGGCAGAGGAGATCCTAAACGTATTGCTTCGTGGCGTTCCCGAATTTGGCGGGGAATATGAGCTCGCACATACTCAACTTCTTGTTCAAGGACTATGTCGACTAGCTCTAATCGGTCTGGCGTTTGCTTCCAAGCTATCGGCACAAAGATTGGCAATTCAAATTTACGTAATCGACTTAGGCCGCGGTATACAAGTTTTTGATATTCGTACCTGTCTTTCCATTCCCAACCTGCAGGAGCAAAACCAGTTCCAGGGTCAAGCATGATTCGGTCTCGCACTCCGAATCGTTCGGCGCGTTCGAGTTGGAGGTCAAACCAGTCGATCATTACTTGCACTGGGTCGCCTTCAACTCTTTTGAGATGACGAGGATCTGGTCCAATCATGAACGGTAAAATAATTGGTACTTCGCGTTCCGCAGCAAGTTCAATCATTGCGTCTTTTTGTAAGGCATCAGTGGCGTTCAAGATAGAGGCGCCCGCATCTAGAGCCCATCTAGCAGTCTCGGCTTGCCACGTGTCCACTGAAACAATAACTCCGAGATTGACTAGTGCTCTAAGCGGTCCTTCGAGAAGGGCCCACTCTTGCTCGGGGCTGACAAAATTAGCTGCACCATGGGATGCTTGCGCACCGATATCGAGATGGTCAGCTCCTTGTTCAAGTAGTTGCGCTCCATACTTTGCTGCCTCATCTGCGGATCTGCACACAGAGAAACCTGCTAGTGAATCTGCTGAGACGTTAACTACTCCAAAGATTTCCATATCACGATCCACTTCTGGCTTCCGATGATTGAGTGCGCAGAGCACTGGAACGATTAGATCCGAATCCTATACAGATAACTGCAATTCCCATAAACATTAGAGTTTTTCGGAGACCGATAGAATCAGCCACTATGCCCAGGGGCAGCGCTGCCAGGCCAAAAAAACTATAGCCAAGTTGGACCAGAGATTGCATTCGACCATGCAGACGAGAATCAGTCACCGATAGAGCCAATGATGGATTGAGTGCGCGAAATACCGATGACCAAGCACCTAACCAGAACACGACAGCATAGGCGGTTACAAGATTAGGAGCTAAACCTAACCCTATTACACCGATACCAAACCCAAGGGCGGATAAATAGTGTGTACGCCAAATTTTTGGACTTTTAGCTATACCTGCAATAGCGAGTGTGCCAACAACCCCACCACTCGCTCCGATAGCAGCTAACCATGCGTAGCCCTTCGGACCAGCATCAAATAAGTCCTGTGAAACGCTTGGCAGGAATGCAACGTATGGAAACCCAAAGGCAAGAACTAATATCCCGGTTGTAAGAAGCACTGGGAGCAACTCATGAGATCTTGCGTACTTTATTCCCTCACTGAGGTCAAATAGTGGAGAATGGTCTCTGCTCGTAGCGCCAGGTCGGCCTAGTGGCAATGTGACAAAAATTGAGATGGCGATAATAGTGAGTATTACGCTAGTCCAGTAGACCCAGCGAAGGCCAAGCTCAGGAACTCCAAGAATTACTCCAGCTATTAACGGACCGAGAACGAAGGTGATATTCATTGATACTTGTGATAGAACAATCCCATTTGGAAGCTCCCCAGGCCCAACAAGGTCAGCTGTGAATGCCATTCGTGCAGGTGTTAAACCGCTAAAGGCGATTCCTTGAAACGAGGCAGCTACTAGCAACATCCAAAATTGAATAAATTCAAACTGCAACGCGATTGCAACTCCTATGCTCGAAAACAACAGAAGCGCTGTAGCTGCGAGAATAATTGTTCGTTTGGGGAAGCGATCGGCAAGGACCCCTCCGTACGGTGTCGCCACAAGTCCTGTTATTCCGAAGCACATAACTACTGCGCCTAGAGCTGCATTAGAGCCGCTTAGTTCTTTAGCTAAAATTCCGCGTCCTATAAATAG